>DDBP01000194.1 GCA_002332795.1 Anaerolineales bacterium UBA2029
ACACGAAGACGATGCCGAAGTTATGGCTTCCCGCAGGAGTTCCTGCCAGGCCGGTCAAGATCGCCAGGGTGAAGACAAATAGTGTCGCCAGCATTAAGACGGGCTGGAACGCGCGCGCCCGCAGGATGCGCTCCAGCCAGGGCGCGCGCTCCAGCAGATTCAGACGAGCGTCACTCCGCATCATCAGGGCACCCAGTTTGACAGGATGGTGAGTTGCTTGTCCGGTTCAGCGGGATCGTTGGTGCGCAGGTGCACCCGAAACTCGTGTTGCCCATCCATACCCGCGTGCATCATGAACGTCAGCGCTACTGTGGCCTCGTGGCCGGGATCAATGGTCGTCGAACTGACGACGGCGCGGGGCGGTCAACACCCCTGCACGAGTTCGACCTGCGGCTCGCCCAGGATCACCAGCGGTCTGTCACCCACGTTACGCACCTGATAGGTGGTGGTGATGGTTGTGCCGAGCTTGACATCACCGTAGTCCATGACTTCCTGCGGCAGCACCTGCACGCGCGGTGCGCCGCGTACTTCTGGCTGAAAGTTCGGGTCAAAGGCTTTTTGCCCTGTTGTCCCAGAACCATTCTGCCGGGAAGCCAATACCAGCGCCGCGATGATCAACACGACGGCTCCTGCAGCTCCGGCCAGTATCCAGCGCAGGGCGCTAGCGGTACTGTTTCCTTTGCCTCGACGGCGTTTATGAACAGGTGTCACTGAGCACCTCCTGGTATGATCTGTACTTTCCCGTTTGCCATAAATAGGTCAGCATCCCCAACGCCGCGACCAGCACCAGGGCCAACGCGCGCCAATAGGGCGTATTGGCCTCGACGATCAGTTCGCCGATCATGAAAGGGTGCAGCGGCCCACAACTCACCGCGCAGCGGTAGCGAAACTTGCCGGGCCGGTCTGCCGTGAAGGTGACTTCCTCCGTCACGCCTGGCTCGATCCGTTTCTGCAACCCGTAACCGTCCAGGTAGAAGCCATGCACTACATCCGAAGCGGTCAGTTTGAGGATGACACGATCCCCTTGCTGCACCTGCACCCGTCCAGGGGCAAAGGCGAACTGTGTGGCGTCAATGTGTATCGCGCGAGTGGACGGAGAGTACGCCTTCCCTGGCCAGGGTGCGAACAACAATACAACCACCAGCATCCCAAACAACGCCAGTATCAAGCGGGGCGAGAAGCGCCGGGCCATGCGTTACTCCTGGGGTAGTGGTGTGTTGGTGCCAGGGCCAAAGGCGCTGTACTGCGCGTCAATATAGGCGCGCACTTTGGGCGAAGACCAGCCTTCGCCCTTCAGGCGCATCACGTCCTGGGTGATGTCCACACAAATGCCGCAGCCGTTGGCATGGTTGTCGAAGGTGATCGTGCCGTCCGGAGCAATATCCTGGATGTAGCAGCTCAGGTTGCTGGTGTGCCCCATCGCTCCACACCCACAATAGCAGGGATATTTCTTCAGTTCTTCAGGGTTGGCAACGGCATATTCGTAAGCGGAGCGCACGCGAGGCGGGGCGTCGCGCACCCAGTCCGGCAGCCTGGCGACACTGCCCGCCCCCTTGCTGCCGCCCGCACAGGCAACCAATACCAGCGTCAGCAACAAGACGAGAAGCGATTTGGTCAGATGCATAGCCAGTCTCCCCTGTGACTTGTGGTCTTGCCCTTAACTATAGAAGAGGTGAGGGCGCGGCCAATGCGCTATTCGGCGCATTGGAGCATGCGCCATCTGTCACTTCTTTCACACACGCAACCGGGGAGATGATTCAGTGAATCCGTAGAGGCGACACGCCAAATGGCGTATGGTCAGCGGGTTTGAATGTTTGTATTATGAACTCACTGTACAGGGAGGAAACGGAGGAAATGAAGGCATGATGAAACGACTGGCGTTACTGTGGATTGGGATCGTGGCTCTCTTGTCGCTGACGGTGCAGCAGGCTCAAGCCGATGGCCCTGTCAGCGGGCGGGCAGGCCGGGCCGAAGTGCGCTTCATGGAAGGGATGATCGATCATCACCAGATGGCGCTGGACATGGCCGGGGATTGCCTGAACAAGACCACTAACGAGGCTCTACGCACGTTGTGCCGGAACGTGATCGACGCCCAGACGCCAGAGATCGAAATGCTGCGCGGCTGGCTGCAGGAGTGGTACGGTATCCAATACGCCCCTGTGCCGATGAGTCAACTGATGGACTTGATGGGAGCCGGAATGAGCGGCGGCATGGGGCATGGCGATCACACTACCAATCCCGCTACCGACATGCCCTTAATGATGGGCATGATGGCTGGTTTTGACCGTTTGCAGGGCCTGGACTATGACCTGGCCTGGCTGGAAGCCATGATCGATCATCACGACGACGCCGTCCATATGTCGCAACGCATTCTGCGCTACGCCGAACACCAGGAATTGCGCGCGCTGGCGCTGCAAATCATCGGCGACCAGACAGCGGAGATCAAACTGATGGAAACGATGCTGGCCGATCTGATCTCTGCCAGCTAACTTTCGCCCTCGTCCCAGATTTCACCGTAGCCAGGAGGAATTCATGAAACGTTTTACGCTCGTCTTCGTGTTAGTCGTGGCGCTGACGCTCAGCGCAGCGCTACCGGCGTTCGCCGGAGGAAATGGACCAGCTCCTGGGCGTACCTGTGGGCAGTTCTTTGGCCAGCACGTCGCTGAACATGCTCAGGCCGGGCATCTGGGGCAGGAGCACAACCCTGGTATGCATCAAGGCCTGGCCAATTTCCTGGATCACGGGCATCACGAACATAGCTGCCCCTAAGCCGGGCGCGATCTCGACAGCCGGCCCGCTGTCGAGATCGCTCATGCATCAGCCATAGGTGGCGCAATCGGAGCCTGGACAGTCACAGTGGTGCCTGCTCCTGGCTCCGACTGTATTTGCAGGCGAGCACCGATGAGGGCTGCGCGTTCGTACATGCCCATGATGCCAAAATGCTTCGCGGCGCTGGCGCTGCCCGCTCCGGTCTGCCGTTCCGGAGAAAAACCTCTGCCGTTGTCCTGCACCGAGATCGTGATCTGCCTTTCGGCAAAATGGACTTTCAGCCATATCTGTGCAGCGCCGCTGTGCCGCCAGGCGTTGTTGAGCGCCTCTTGCGCGATGCGATAGAGGGCGATCTCGTGCTCTGGCGTCAGACGCTGAGGGGTACCGGTCTTCTCGAAATGAACCGTTATTTTCCCATCTCCGCCCAAATCGCGGGCGAGCATCTGCAGCGCAGGCACCAATCCCAATTCTTCCAGGTAGACAGGCCGCAAAGCCCGCACGATACGCCGCAGGTCTTCAAGAGCATCCTGGATCATCTGGCGTATTTCTGCCTGTAGCCCGGCAGCGCGCGCGTCGTCCTTCAGGTAGGGTTTCAGCATTTGCTGGCGGTGCCCCAGCGCCACCAACGCCTGCGCCGTCTGATCGTGCAGTTCGCGGGCCAGCCGCCGTCGCTCGTCTTCCTGGGCCTGCGTGATCGCGCCGATGTAGTCGTGCATACTGATCTGCGCTGCCTGCACACGACGGGCCATGTCCTGCAAGGTGGCTTGCAGGTGCTGAATCTCGCGGATGCCGCCGACCTGCTGCTCGATGGCTGCGAAGTCACCTCCTGCTACTGCTGTTGCCTGCGCTTCCAGGCGGCGCAGCGGCACGACGATGCGTTGAATACCGAACCACATCGCGCCCATGGCAATCAGCAACCCCGGCACCAGTACCAGCGGCGCGGCCTGCGAGTAGCGCATCAGCGGGCTGAGCGTTTCCTGCCAGCGTTCTTCCTGGATCAACGTCCAGCGGGTCACTGGAACGGTCGCAGCCGTGGCAACGACGTTCTGGCCCTGCTGGTCGAGCCGCTCCACTGGCTGCGCGTCAGAGGACGGCACTGCGAACCGCCGACCGACATACATCGAGTCGCTGTGATATAGGACCTGCCCTGTGCCATCTATCAAGTAAACCGCCGTGGTGGAAGACTCGTGCAGGCTTTGCAATACCGCTCCGACCGGCAGCGCCGTCAGCGACACTACACCGGCCACACGCAGGTCATCAGCGGGAGCCAGGACGATGATTTGCGTGTCGTCCTGGCCCGGCGTCACCTGGGCGATGAAAGCAGACGGGGGTTGGCCGCCGATCAGCGGCGCGATAACCTGCCATTGCGCACCACCTGGCACGGCAGCCAGCACCTGACCGTCCTCCGTAAAGACGGCAACTCCACCGTCGAACAGCGCAGGCAGCCAGCGCATGCCAGACAACGTCTCCTGCAACTTCTGGCGTTCACCGGTGGGGAGTTGCAACGCGGCCAGGACTTCGCGTCGCTGCACAAGTTGTTCCGAAAGGCTGGTGGCCGCCCCAGCCACCACCTGGGCATTGTGGCTGACCAACATGTCTCGCATGGCCGCCTGATGCAGGGCGGCGCCTCCCAGCGCGATGATCAGCAACAGCGCCAGCAGCGGCAACACGACCAGGATCAACAGTTGTAGCGGCAGGCTAGTCGGGCGGATTTTCATGGGAAGCGGGTAACTCCAAGAGGCCCAGTTGCGCGGCAATCACGACTGCCTCGGTACGGTTGGCGGCATTGAGCTTCTCGAAAATGCGGCGCAGATGCCCCTGCACAGTGCGATCGCTGATGTTCAGCAGTAAACCAATGGCTTTGTTGGTCAGGCCTCTGGCGGCAGCTTGCAGCACTTCCAATTCGCGCTCGCTCAACGGCTCGTAGACAGTGCGGGGAGCGTGCGAGGCGGCGACAGCGTGCATCAGCTTGGGCAAAATCTGGGGATCGAGCACCGACCGACCCTCGTACACGGCCCGCACCGCCGCGATGATCTCCTCCATGTCGGCGGTCTTGAGCACAAAGCCGTTGACGCCGGCTTCCAGCGCGGCCACGACGAACGGGTCGTCGTCGAAGGCGGTGAGGATGAGCAATCCCACGGGCCATTTGCTGGCGCGAACACGACGCGCCACCTCGATGCCGCTGTAGCCCGGCATCTGAATATCCAACACGGCTACGTCGGGCTGATGCTGTTCGATCAGGCGCAGGGCCTGCGTGCCGTCCTCGGCTTCGGCTACTACCTCAATGCCAGCCGTCGCCAGAAACTGTTTGATCCCGTGCCGCACAACCTGATGATCGTCGGCCAGGATGACGCGGATAGGTTGATCGCTCTGCATGGCGTTATGTCCCGATCGCTGGAGTCTCTATCTATGTTAGCAGTGTACTGGCCGATCACCACTACGCCAAAATGCCTATGTCACGATGCTACATGTGGCGCTAGGGACACGCCCTGGCCGGTTCTACACTGGGGACGATAGACGAGGAGGGGTCACTGTGCCGTGTGCATTCAGTACCAGTTTGCCCGCCAGCCAACTGCTGACCGCAGTGTGCCGGGCGCTCACGGCAGCGGGGTTTCAGGTCGCGAAGTCGTTCGATCTGCGGTCGGCTTTCGCCGTTCTGCCAGATCACGTCTGTCCTCAGCACGGCCCGGCAGGGTGCGACTGCCAGTATTGTGTGTTGCTGGTTTACGGGCAGACAGCAGCGCCAGGGACGCTGATCGTGCACGGCACTGAGGCTCGCAGTTGGATAACACTGGCTGACCCCTGGACAGGGCAGCCAGGACCCGACCCAACGATGGATATTGTACGCGCTCTGGCGCAGGCTCATCTCGTCGATCTGGATTGTAGACCGGAAGACCTCTGACGTAGCGGAAAGGAGAAAGCAGCCATGCATGGATACGGGTTCGGCATGGCATGGGGTGGCTGGTGGATGCTGCTGTTCTGGCTGGGGGTGATCGCCCTGGTCGTGTGGGGCGTGCGCTCACTATTCAACGACCACCGCCCCTCCGACAGACGCGCGCCGGAGACAGCTCGCGAAATTATCGAGCGCCGCTATGCGCGTGGCGAAATCTCGCGCGAGGAATTTCTCGATCTCATTAGCGATCTTGAGTCGGTTGACGTGTACGGCAAAGCCAAGAGGAGCGAACAACAATGAGCAGGCAATCGTGGTTGGGCGCTGCGGCCCTAGCAGTGGCCGCGCTAGCCATAGTCGGGTTTGGCATCTTGACAACCTATGCGCAGGGGCCACGCGGGTATGACGATCCGTGTGCCTTTTATGGCCCCGGCATGATGCATGGTGCGATGATGGGTGGCTGGGGGAGCAACGACTGCTCCGCTGCTGGCGGAATGTGGTACGGCGGCATGATGGGTGGCTGGAGCGGTGCGGCAGGTTGCCCCTTCGCTGGCATGATGATGGGCTATGGCAATGGGTTCGGGATGATGGGAAGCTGGACTCCGCCGGCTGACCTGGCTCCCGCGGGCGACACCCTGACGCTCGACGAAGCACTGGCCGTGGCTCAGGCATATGTGGCCGCCTGGGACGACCCCAATCTACGTGTAGGTGAGGTGATGCAGTTCGACAATCACTTCTACGGAGAGGCGGTCGAAGCCGATAGCGGACGCGGGGCGTTCGAATTCCTGATTGATCCGGTCAGCGGAGCAGTGATCCTCGAACCAGGGCCAAACATGATGTGGAATCTCAAGTATGGGATGCACATGGGCTGGGGACAACCCCGCACGCGCTGGAACACACCGCGTGATACTGACGGTGCCGAGATGAGCGTCTCTGCGGAGGACGCCCGCGCCGCCGCGCAGGCATACCTGGACGCCAACTATCCCGGGCTGACGGTGGCCGAGGAGGCCGAAGCCTTCTACGGCTATTATACGCTGCACATCCTGGAAAATGGGCAGATTGTGGGGATGCTGAGCGTCAACGGCAGCACGGGGGCGGTCTGGCTGCATCACTGGCACGGTGAGTTTGTGGCGATGACCGAAGTCGAGTAACCGTACAGCGCTTCGTCTTGCTCGGTCACGAGAGCCGGTTCACACCATGGGACCGGCTCTTGTGCGTTTGTTGGCGTGCCCGATGTACGCCAAATGGCGTATGCTGCGGGCATGGTGTAATCCATATAATCTTGAATGATATCCCACCCCATCTGGGGTGGGGTAAGTCAAGCTCAAGGAGTTGTCATTATGAATCATCATGCGCACGAAGCCCATGATCATGAGGCTCACCTGCCAGCGATAGCTGCTGCCGCTCCACATGCCTATGGGCCTCATGTAGAGCATACCGGCCATGCCCGATCCGCCAGGCATGGCGCTCATATTGACCACACGGGCCATGAGATCATGTTCCGCAACCGTTTCTGGGTGTCGCTGGCGCTGACCGTGCCCGTGCTGCTCTTCAGCCCGATGCTCCAGGACTGGTTTGGCTTCACCATGCCCAACCTCAGTGTCAATCGCTGGATCGGCCCGGTCTTTGCCATTGCCATCTTTTTCTATGGCGGCGTGCCGTTCATCCGGATGGCGCGTCCCGAAGTGTTATCTCGTCGCCCAGGCATGATGACGCTCATCTCGCTGGCGATCAGCACGGCGTTTGTCTACAGCGTCTTTGCCCTGTTCGTCGCGCCGGAGAGTGGTTTCTTCTGGGAAATGGCGACGTTGATTGACGTGATGCTGCTGGGACATTGGATTGAGATGCGCAGCATTCGTCAGGCATCGGGCGCCCTGAGGGAACTGGCCAAACTCATTCCGGATACGGCGGAACGCCTGCGCGAAAACGGCGAGATAGAGACGATTCCCGTGGCCCAATTGCAGACGGGAGACCTGGTGTTGGTGCGCCCAGGAGCGAGCATTCCAGCCGACGGTCTGGTTGAGGACGGGCATTCCGCTGTCAACGAGGCGATGATTACCGGCGAATCCAGGCCAGTGGATAAGAACGTCGGCGACAAAGTCCTCGGCGGAACCATCAACGGGGACGGCAGTCTGCGCGTGCGCATCACGGCCACGGGCGATCAGACCGCCCTGGCGGGCATCATGCGGCTGGTCGAGCAGGCGCAGCAGAGCAAGTCTCAGACGCAGGTTCTGGCAGACAGAGCAGCCGGATGGTTGTTCTACATTGCGCTGGCCGTGGCGGCTGTGACTGCGGTCGCCTGGCTGATCGCTGTTGGCCTGGAACTGGACGTATTGGAGCGGGTAGTGACTGTGCTGGTCATCGCCTGCCCCCATGCGCTTGGCCTGGCCATTCCGCTGGTGGTAGCTATCAGCACGACAATGGGAGCGCGAAATGGAATCCTCATTCGCGACCGGCTGGCGCTGGAAAAGGCCCGCTTGATTGACACCGTCATCTTTGACAAGACTGGCACACTCACGGAAGGGCAGTTCGGCGTAGTTGATATCGCCACGGTGGAGGGCTGGAGCGAAGATCGCGCGCTATACCTGGCGCTGGCCGTTGAAGGTGACTCCGAACACCTTATCGCTCAGGGGATTCGCCGTGTCGCCGAGGAACGCGGCCTGACGCCTGTTCCTGTCCAGGACTTCGAAGCCATCAAGGGGCGCGGCATCCGGGCCAGACTCGACGGACGCTGGGTCTATGTAGGAGGGCCGCGCCTGCTGGAAATGCTCGGCAGCAACCTGCCGGACACACTGGCGCGCTTCACGGAGCAGGCGGAACAGAAAGGTCGCTCTGTCGTGTATCTGCTTGAAGAAACCCAGCCAGTAGCCGCCTTCGCCCTGGCCGACGTCGCCCGCCCGGAGAGCAGAGAAGCGGTGGCCCGTCTGCAACAGATGGGTTTTGAAGTCGCCATGCTGACCGGCGACAGCGAAGCAGTGGCGCGCGCCGTGGCCGGGGAACTGGGTATTGCCACCTACTTTGCCAGCGTATTGCCAGAACACAAAGACAAAAAGGTCGCCGAATTGCAGCAGCGTGGCAAACGAGTTGCCATGGTAGGCGATGGAGTCAATGATGCGCCGGCGCTGACACGAGCCGATGTCGGCATTGCCATTGGCAGCGGCACCGACGTAGCGATCGAGTCGGCGGGGATCATCCTGGTGCGCAATAACCCGCTCGATGTAGTCAACATCTTTGCCTTGAGCCGCGCGACCTACCGCAAGATGGTGCAGAATCTGCTGTGGGCCACTGGCTACAACATTCTTGCATTGCCCCTGGCGGCAGGTGTTCTGGCTCCTCTGGGGCTGCTGTTGTCTCCGGCAATCGGCGCGCTGTTCATGTCGCTGAGCACGGTGATCGTGGCGATCAACGCGCAATTGCTGCGGCGAACCAGGCTGGCTTCGTAAGTCTGGGAAGCACTCTAGCAGCAAACCACAGGCCGTTGCCCTATCCCGGCTGCCCCGTCTAGAGCGTGTTATGCACT
>DDBP01000186.1 GCA_002332795.1 Anaerolineales bacterium UBA2029
TGAACCCTCGCGACTGCGTCGCGGGGCGGAGGGACTGACTGGCGCTTGCACAGGCGATCCCATTCTCTCAGACGAGGGACGAACTCGTGGCGTTTCTCACTTGCCGCCACGAACGCTTGCTACTAGAGTCAGAGCATCAATCGAGCACACAGACAGGGGGAGCGATGGCCAAGCATATCGGAATCCTCACGGCGGGGGGCGATAGCCCTGGGCTGAACGCGGCATTGCGCGGCGTGGGCAAGGCCGCCATCGGCGCGTATGGGATGCAGGTGGTCGGCTTCCGCGATGGTTTTCGCGGGCTGGTGGAAAACCGCACCATGCGCCTGGATGGGTCAACGCTGTCGGGCATTCTCACCGTTGGCGGCACCATCCTGGGCACCAGCCGCGACAAACCGCATCGCATGCCCATGGGCGGCCAGGAAATGGATATGACCGATGTCATCATCGCCAACTACCAGAAGCACAACCTTGATGTGCTGGTGTGCATTGGCGGCGGTGGCACGCAGAAGAACGCCTATCGCCTGATGCAGTACGGCCTGAACGTGATCACCCTGCCCAAGACCATTGACAACGACGTGGCCATGACCGACGTGACCTTCGGCTTCGACACGGCGCTGGGCATCGCCACCGAGGCCATTGACCGCCTGCACAGCACCGCGCACAGCCATCACCGCATCATCGTCGTTGAAGTGATGGGGCACAACGCGGGCTGGCTGGCCCTGGGCGCGGGTATCGCTGGCGGGGCCGACGTGATCCTGATCCCGGAAATTCCCTACGACGTGAATGTGGTCGCCGAGTCCATCCTGGCCCGTTACCGCAGCGGCAAGGCGTTCTCCATCGTCGCCATCTCCGAAGGGGCGATGTCCAGGGAGGACGCGGCGGCGATTCAGGAAGCGCAGCAGGCCGTCAAGAAGGCCGAGAAAAAGGGCGATCCCGACAAGCTCGCCGAGGCTCAGGCACATCTGGCCGCGCTGGAAACAGCGCAACTCGATAGCACGGTGCGCCTGGCCCGTCAGCTCGAACAGCTCACCCGCCTGGAGTCGCGCGTGACCATCCTGGGGCATCTGCAGCGCGGCGGCACGCCCTCCGCCGCCGATCGTCTGCTGGCGACGCGCCTGGGCACGGCCTGCGCCGACCTCATCGCGCAGGGCGTCTACGGCGTGCTGGTCGCGGCGCGCGGTGACGGGGCCGAGCCGGTGCCGTTGAGCGAAGTCGCGGGCAAGCGCAAGACCGTCCCGCTCGATCATCCCTGGATCGAGAGCGCGCGGCGCATCGGCACCTGCCTGGGTGACTGATCCGACAGCCGGGGAGAGCGCCCATGAGCCTGATCCTGGTGTTGCTCTGGCTGGGAGCAGCGCTGACGCTGGCCCTGCTGGCGTTGGCCTTCGCCGCGACGGTGCCGCTCATGCGTCGCCGCGACCCCGATCCGCCCGACTGTCCGGCCAATCACGATATGCCTGCCGAGGCAGTGCAGTTCCTCAGCCGCGACGGCTTGCAGTTGGGCGGCTGGTGGATTCCCGCCGCGGGGACGCCGCGTGGCACGGTGATCCTGTGCCCCGGCCAGAACGGTAGCCTGGACAAAGACATTCCTCAGGCCGTGCCGTTGCAGCGGGCCGGTTTCAATGTGCTGCTCTTCGACTTTCGCGCGCACGGCTGTTCGGAAGGCGAACTGGTCACGCTGGGGGCGCTGGAGCAGGCCGACCTGTTCGGCGCTCTGGACTACCTGGCAACCGAACGCGGCATCGGGCAGGTGGGCGTGCTCGGCTTCAGCATGGGGGCGGGGGTGGCGCTACTGGTCGCCGCGCAGGACCCGCGCATCCGCGCGCTGGTCGTGGACGGCGCATTCCCCCGCCTGCGCGGTATCCTGACCGGCTATCTGCGCCTGCGCGGGATTCCTGGGCCGCTGGCAGGAGGCTTCGCGCGGGTCGTGCTGTGGGTGGCCGGGCTACGCGCCGGATACAGCATCGCGCGGGCGAACCCGCTCGACCTGGCCGGGCGCATCACCGCTCCGACGCTCTTCATTCACGGCGAGCGCGATCCCTTCGTGCGCACCGACGAAGTGCGCGCCCTGGCCGACCGCCTGAGCGGGCTGGTGGAGCTATGGTCGCTGCCGGAGTGCGGTCATCGGCAGGCGTGGCCCACGCACCCGGACGAGTACGCTCGCCGTGTGGTGGAGTGGTTCGCCCGCTATCTGGCCGACGGAGAGACTCAGCGATCGGCCCGGTAGGCAATGAGCATGACGCCGAGCTTCTCTTCGACCTCCTGCACCTTTGCGACCTGTTCGGGGGTCAGCGAGGCCAGGCGTAGCTTCTCCGGCACCAGCGCCAGCAGGTAGACGCCCAGTTCCTTCTCCAGCGCTTGCAAGGTCTTGAGCTGTTCTTCGTTCAGCGTAGCGAATTTCACACCGGGCAGGGGCATGGCTCTCCTCCTTGTGGCAGGTAGCGTATGTGCGTTCTGATGCCAATCATAGCACAGCCGCCCGCTGTTACCCCTTACTCCCGAATCCTATCTCCCTGCGACTGCAAGAGCGGACAGCGCTAGAGCAAGCGTTAAGATTGGCTCGCCAGGTTTACCTCACCCCCAGCCTCGCTGCGCTCGGCTCACCCTTTCTCCAGCCTAAGTGGTCAGTTATCAGTGGTCAGTTTTCAGTTTTGAGTTTTCAGTGATCAGTAGCCTGCCGCAGGCCGGTGGCTTCTGAGGGACACATCTTGATCACGGAGAACTGACAACTGAAGGCTGAGAACTGAGAACTGATAACTGATAACTGAAGACTGATAACTTAGAGGGGGCAACGAGGCGCGTCAGCACCAGGC
>DDBP01000077.1 GCA_002332795.1 Anaerolineales bacterium UBA2029
GTAAAGTTGAGGACAGCCTCCTGTCCGAGATGCGCTCAAGGGCTGCCCGCCCTTGCAACCAGGGTGGAGAAGGGACTTGATGCCTGCGCGCGCATCTCAATAGAGGCCCCTGCCGCCTTCTGCGCTAGAATAGACCGCAGGCCCGCACAATTTCTTCAGCCGCATGTCTGCGCGGGTATCTCAGAAAGCTGGAACTATGTCATTCGAACATGGGCAGACCCCTTCCATAGCCCTGGCCCTGGGCGAACGCGCCCTGACTCTGGCGGATGTAGTGCGCGTGGCCCGCGAGCAGTGGCCGGTGCGCCCGCTCCCGGAATCCGCTCCGCCGGGCAGCGAACTGGCCGCCCGGCTGGATCGTATCGAGCGCAGCGCGGCCTGGGTGCGGCAGACCATGGCCGAAGTCGAGCGGGCGGCGGCAGAGGGCCGTCCGCCGCTGGTGATCTACGGGGTCAACACTGGCTTCGGCGACAACGCCGGTCGCGCGGTCTTTCGTCATCCCTGGGAAGCCGACCTGCTCAGCCGCAACCTGTTGCTAAGTCACACGGTGGGGGCAGGTCCGTACCTGCCCGCGGACGCTGTCCGTGCTGCCATGCTCATCCGCGCCAACACGCTGGCGCAGGGCTATAGCGGGGTGCGCCGCCAGGTAATCAATACCCTGGTGGCCATGCTCAACCGGGGCGTGTTGCCCGCCATGCCCGCGCAGGGGTCGCTGGGCGCATCCGGCGACCTGGCCCCGCTGGCACATCTGGCGTTGGTGCTCAGCGCGCCGCCGCCCAGTGAAGAGCCGCACCCTGGCGCAAACGGTCTGGCCTTCTGGCAGGGGGAGTTGCTCGACGGGGCGGCGGCCATGGCGCAGGCGGGCATCCCGCGCGTGACACTGGGCGCGAAAGAGGGCGTGGCGCTGATCAACGGCACGGCGGTCAGCGCGGGCATCGGGGCGCTGGCCTGGCACGATGCCATGCAGACGCTCGCTGCCGCCGAGATCGCGCTGGCGCTGTCGGTGGAGGGATTGCGCGGTTTCCGCGACGCTTTTCTGCCGCACCTGCACGCTGTGCGCGGTCATCAGGGGCAGGCGCAGGTGGCGGATTTCGCCTATCGGCTGTTGCAGGGCAGCACGCTGGCGCGCGGCGACGCCGATGTGGACCTCGATCCCTGGGAAGGCCCGCCGCAAGACCCCTACTGCCTGCGCGCCGCGCCGACCGTCTGCGGGGCGGTGCTGGATGCGTTGGGCTACATCGAGGGCGTGCTGACGCGCGAGATCAACGCCGTCACCGACAATCCGCTCATCTTCCTGGACGAGGACGGCCCGTTGCACCTGCCCCGCGCCACCAAAGCCGTCTCCGGCGGGAATTTTCACGGCGCGCCGGTAGGCTATGCGCTCGACCTGCTCAAGATCGTCATGACCGATCTGGCCAGTATCTCCGAACGCCGCACTTTCACTCTGCTCGACGGGCGGCTCAACCGCGGCCTGCCGCCTTTCCTGATCACCGATCCGCCGGGGGAAGAAGGGCTGAACAGCGGGTTGATGATGGCGCAGTATACGGCGGCGGCGCTGGTCAGCGAGAGCAAAATCCTGGCGCATCCGGCCAGCGTGGACAGCATCCCCAGCAGCGCCAACCGCGAGGATCACGTCAGCATGAGCACCATCGCCGCTCGCGGTGCTGCCGAGATCGTCCGCCAGGCGCAAACGGTGATCGCCATCGAGTTGTTGTGCGCATATCAGGCGGTGGAACTGCGGCTGGCCGCTGACCCCGCCGCCCGGTTGGGGCGAGGGACGGCGGCAGCGCTGGACTTCCTGCGCACGGTCGAGATCGCGCCGGGGCAGCCGTTACGCCCTCTGCGGCGAGATATGGCCCTGCAACCGTATCTGCAGGCGTTGATCGAAGTGGTGCGTTCTGGCGCGCTGCTGGATGCAGTGCACCGCGCGCTGTGACGGCCTGGAGCGAGACTGCCTGAGAGGAGCCATGTCCGCCGTGAACAATCCCGCCCTGCTGGACTTCCCGGAGCAATTCGAGACGGAGCGACTGTTGATCCGCCCGCCCCGGCCCGGCGACGGGGCGATCATGCACGCCGCGGTGATGGAGTCGCTGGCCGAGCTGCGGCTCTGGCTGCCCTGGGCGCTGAACCCCGCCGATGCCGAAGGCTACGAGGCGATCTGCCGCCGCAAATATGCCGAATGGCTGCTGCGCGAAGACCTGATGCTGACCCTGTGGCGCAGGGCGGACGGCGTGTTCGTGGGAGCCAGCGGGCTGCACCGCATTGACTGGTCGGTGCCGCGCATGGAGATCGGCTACTGGTGCCGCACCAGCCTGAGCGGCCAGGGCTATATCACCGAGGCGGTGCGCGGGATCACGCGCTTCGCCTTCGAGCACCTGGGGGTGAAGCGCCTGGAGATTCACTGCGACGAGAGCAATACGCGCAGCGTGGCAGTCGCCCGGCGCGCCGGCTACACGCTGGAGGCGCTCCGCCACCACTATATGTGTGGGACAGATGGCACGCTGCGCAACGTTCTGGTCTTCGTGCGCTTTCCGGAAGAGTAGGGAGTACCTCCGGCGCAGGCTTGCCGAAGTCTCTGATGCGCTTTGAAAACGAGACCTGGATATCACCTCTCGCCCGGATGGCCGCGTTCAGGGGCGGACAGGGCTAGAGCGTGTTATGCGCTTTTGGCCCTCATCTCCCTCAGCCCGCGCGGCGGGCGAAGAGGCGACTTCCCCTCGCCCCGCGAC
>DDBP01000129.1 GCA_002332795.1 Anaerolineales bacterium UBA2029
AGGACTTCTCAAACGGTCTCTGGGCGCTGTTCCGGAAATCCGCCCGCAGTACATAGCTTTCCCCTCGCCCCGCGACGTAAGGCGCGAGGGAGAGGGGATTCAGGGATGAGGGGAAGCTACTGCGCGAAAGTCCATAACAGCCGCTAGCCGTTGATGCGCGGATCGCCTGGCGCGACCTCGAACTGCGCGGCCCACGGCACGTAGTGGCTGTGAAACTCCTCGCGGTCAATGATCACGCGGTCGCCCTCGTACACGGTGCGCCAGACGTACACATCCGCGCCGCTCACCGCATAGTCCACCTGCCGAATCTGGCCAGGCGCAAGCTGCGGATTGGCCCGATAAATGGGCGGCGGCGGCGCCGTCTGGTTGCGGATCACCGGACCTTCTTTGACTACCCGCCGGTTCATGCTGGTGCTGTAGAACTTCCAGGTGATGGTGCTGTTGGCCGTGTTGACGTAGGTCTCGATCAGCAGGTGATAGGGCGTGTCGTTTTGGAAGCGGAAGTCCACGATGGGCGAATAGACGGTGGCGTCCATGCCCGGCCCTTCGCCTTCCTCATAGTAGCCCACCCGGTAGGCATGTTCCACGCGCTCCAGGATGGGGAAACCGGCATAGAACGCGGTCTGGAAGGCAGTGGTCGCCACTTGACACACTCCGCCGCCTACGCCGGTGATGGTCTGATTGCCGACGATGATCAACCCCTGCTCGTAGCCGCTTTCCACGCTGACATCGCCCAGCCACTCGTTGAAAGAGAAGATGCCCCCTGGAGGGATTACCAGTCCGTGGAAGTTGGCGGCAGCGACTTCGATATTGTGGCGGCGGGCAGGCGTGGAGCCGTAGAAGTAGGTCGTCTTCTGGACGATGCGCTCGGTGATGCCCAGTTCGGCGGCGGTGGCCGTGTCGGGGATGGCCGCCGGGATGGGCTGGAAGACCAGCCGCACCCGTCGCGCGGCGGGGTCTGTGGAGAACACAGCCTGTTCGAACTGCGCCAGCGTCTGTTCGACATCCAGGGCGCGCCCGTCCACGCTGTTCTGAATCACCTGCAACTGTCGCGTGGCGTCATCGAAGACAAAGCGGGCATTCTGTGGCTTCACGGCCAGTTCGGGGGCCAGCTCGTTGAGGAACGCGCGCGGCTCGTCCAGGTTGATCCCCACCTCATAGGAAGCCGTGCCGTCCTCGTTTTGCACCAGTTCGACTGTGAGCATCTTCTCCAGCGAAGCGACCTGTGCCACCCAGGGGCCTTTGTCCGCGCCATCTTCGGGCGCGATGTAGAATTCGACCGGCGCGGACAGGGCCAGGTTGACCCGTTCCGCGGCCTTGCTGGCGTCCCACACGGTCGGCTGTGCTTCCTGCACCACCAGCGCGATTTCGCTGTGTGTGGCCAGCCGCACGATCTCCTGGCGCAGCGCGGCGAGTGTGGCCGTCACGTCCACCGCCCGTCCAACCTGTGCCGGAGAAGCAACTGCCTTCCCATCGCGGATGGTGAGCGCCGCATCCAGCACAGGACGGTTGATGAAGGCCGTGGCGATGTCTCTGAGGGTGCGTTCGGCGACCGACTGATCGTAGGTGATCACCGGCACGACCGGATAGCCGTTGAGACGCATATCGAGTTGCGCCAGCAGATTGTCCAGCGCGTTGCCCTCGCGACCAGCGCGGAAGGCAGCCTCTACGGTCGCCTCTACGTCCAGCGACACGCCCAGTTCGCCCGCGGTGTACTCCCAGCGCTGATCCCCGTAGGTGAAGACAAAAGTCGCGCTGTCGGCGTAGGCGAAACGACCGGCCAGGGCGTGCATCGCTTCCTGGCGTGTCATCCCGCTGAGGTTGACGCCCAACACGGTAGACACGCCGGGGTATATCTCGTTGTGATGGATAAACTGATAGCCGGTCACGACCAGCACCAGGGCGAAGAACACCAGGGCCAGCCCTGTCAGGCTGAGCATGATCAGGCGTGGCACCCAGGGATTGACTGTTGCACGGGCAGGGCGGGATCGGGCATATGGATAGGGCGGGTGAGAATAGGGAAGATGCGGAGCGCTCATGATCACCACCCGAAAATTATACTCAGTGCTGCAAGGGCGAAAATACCCCCAGCCGATGATTGTATGGTAGCATGTTTGCCGGTTGGCAACAATTCTTTGCCAGGAATAGGGCCTCTCGGCCAGGGGAGAATACATGGTGGACGAGGAACAGGCCGGTGCCGTGACTGAGATGCGCCCGCGCTCATCATTGCGGGAGGCGCGCCGCTCTGTCATGCAGCGCGCCTATGCCACCAAAGAGGCCGCCGCCGACCAACTGATCACAGCGGCGGAGCGTATCCGCGCCGAAGCGCTGCGCAGCGGTGACGAAGTGGCGTTGCGCCAGGCGAACCAACTCGCGCGCAGCCTGGAACGCGCCGCCGTCTATCTGCACGGTCACACTTTCGACCAGATGACCGGGGATGCCACACAGTTCGTGCAGTCCAAACCCTGGCAGGCGGTGATCATCGCTTTCTTGCTGGGGGCAGTGTTCGGACGCAGTCTGCGGCGCGGGCGTCCGTGAGCGGCGGGGGAGGACGTCAGGAAGGCGGAAGGTTGATGGTCAGACTGATGATTCTGTTTCGGCAGGGCACGAAAAGTGGCACGTTCGATCTGCGCTATGCCCGCAACCTGGCCCTGCTGCGCAAGATGCCTGGCGTGCAGGCCGTGCGCGAAAGCCAGATAGTTGGGGGGCCGGCGGGCCAGGCTCCTTATCACCGGCTGGTAGAGGTGAGCTTTGCCTCCTTCGACGCGCTCGATGCTGCGCTGCGCTCGCCAGAAGGCGTGACCGCAGGCAAGGACCTGATGGATTTCGCCGGGTCGGGCGCGGAAGTGCTTTTCGTGGAAGAAAGCCCCGATCTATCCGCGGGGCCGCTTGGCCCGGCCAACCTGCAGGCCTTCCTGGACAATCATCAGATTGACGCGCAGATCGTCTTCCCCGGTGCGCCCACGCCCACTGTCCCGGCGGCGGCACGGGCGCTGGGCGTGGAGGAGGATCAGATCGTCAAGTCGGTAGTGTTTCTGGTAGATGACCGGCCTTTCCTGGTCTATGGTTGTGGCACTCGCCGCGTAGACCCGCGCAAACTGGCCGAGCGGCTGAACGTCAGTCGGAAGAAGGTGCGCCTGGCCGACGCCGATCAGGTGCTGGAGATCACCGGTTACGCGGTGGGCACAGTGCCGCCGGTGGGACTGAAGACGCCCATGCCCGCCTTCATGGACCCGGCTATTCAGCGCTACGAGACGGTCTACGCGGGGGGCGGGGGCATTGACGCCCTGCTGCGCATTCGCAGCGCGGAGCTGTTGCGCGTCAGTGGGGCGGAGATCGCGCCCATGTTGCGCGACGACGAGGCCGAGTCCGAGAGCGTAGACAACGCGGACGAGCCTTGACGCTCACCGGCTTGTTGATACAATAGTGGGGTGTAAGC
>DDBP01000380.1 GCA_002332795.1 Anaerolineales bacterium UBA2029
CCATGTAGGCGGGCGTGCCCATCACGCTGCCGGTGGCCGTCAGGCTTTGGGCGGTGGTGGTAGTGCCCGCCAGCATCTTGGCGATGCCGAAATCGGTCAGGTAGACGTTGTCCAGCGCGTCGAGCAGCACGTTGTTGGGCTTGAGATCGCGGTGCACGATGCCCCGTTGATGGGCGTAGTGCAGGGCAGAGGCGATCTGCGTCAGAAAGCGGGTCACCTGTGCCAGCGTCAGCGGGGTCTGCCGCAGGCGGTCGCTGAGCACGCCGCCCTCGATCAATTGCATGACCAGGTAGACATGGTCGCCATGCCGCCCGAAGTCAATGACAGGCAGGATATGGGGGTGTTGCAGGCGGGCGATCACGCGGGCTTCGCGCTCGAAACGGGCGACGAATTCGGCGTTGCGGGCCAGTTCTGCCCCCATCACCTTGACGGCCACGTCGCGATCCATGCTCTCCTGACGCGCCCGGTAGACACTCGCCATGCCGCCGCGCCCGATGAGCGCTTCCAGCCGGTACTGCCCCAGCGTCTGCCCGATCAACTCCGCCATGGTGTTTGTGCTCCCATTGCGTTGCCTGTGACTGCATAGCATATCCTGTTGGCAGGGCATGGGCAAGTGACGTCGGGCGCTTTCAATTGTCTTAAGTAACTGCATGAAAGAACACATTTCATCAATTTTTTGACAATACTTAATCCATTCTGTGCTATAGTGGGATGCGGTGCTTATCGCCTGCACCGTATCCGATCACCGCCCTAGCCAAGGAGAAGAGGACTTTGCCATGCTCAGAAGATCATTCGTCATCCTGCTGATAGGCGTGCTGTTCAGTTCACTGCTGCTGAGCGCCTGCGGCGAGAAGAAGGAGGAAGAGAAGAAAAGCGAATCCAAAGAAAAAACGCCCATCGGCGTGCAGCTTTCGTGGATTGATACCATCGAGTTCATTGATTTCTACGCTGCAGATGCCCAGGGGTACTACGACGAAGCCGGTCTGGACGTGACGACCCATCGCGGCGGCTTCGACGAGCAGGGGCATTACATTGACCCGATCACCCGCGTGCTCAACGGCGAAGTACAGTTTGGCGTCAAGGCGGCTGCCGATATCCTGGCCGCCCGCGCCGAGGGCAAGCCCGTCGTGGCCATCGCCTCGATCTATCAGCGCAGCCCGGCCAGCATCGTCTCATTGGGCGAGAGCAACATCACGCAGCCCGCTGACCTGAAGGGCAAGCGTGTGATGGTCGAATTCGGCACCAACCTCACCGCGCTCTATTTCGCTTTTCTGGCAGCGGAAGGCATCGAGCGCTCCGATATTGTCGAGGTGGTCAACGAAGGGCACGTGGTAGACCCGCTGCTCAATGGCGAGGTAGACGCCTACCTGGGCTTCATCACCAACGAGTCACTCCAGGTGAAGCATCGCGCGCAGGGCGAAGTGAACGATCTCTTCCTCAGCGATTACGGCGTGGACACCTACGTCAACACCATTTTCACTACTGAGGACATGATCAAGAACCAGCCCGATCTGGTCGAAGCGTTCCTGCGGGCGACGCTGCGCGGCGCGGAATGGGCGGTAGCGAATCCCGACCAGGCCGCGGAACTGGTCGTGCAGCGCTTCGGCGATCAGCTCCCGGAGACCGTCAAGGAGTTGCAGAAAGAGGCCATGCAGGCGTCGCTGCCGCTGCTGAACCCGGCGGGCAGCAAGATCGGCATGATGCAACCCGAAGTATGGGAGTTTACGCAGCAGATGCTGCTGGATCAGGGCACGCTCAGCGAACCCGTCGAGATCGAGAAAGCGTACACGTTGGAGTTCCTCAACAAAATCTACCAGTAACCTGTCAGGCACTCCCAGGTACAGAATCCTCAGGGGCGCAGCGCGCGCCCCTGATGTTTTCCTCACCGCCCACACGACAGCGCCATGCTATACTGGGCGCACGGGCAGACGTGTCTGTCGTCTCACGCCCAGGGTCATACCTGCGCCGGAGCACAGGCACCCGCTCCGCCGTTTTCCTGAAAGGCTGGAAGACTCGTGTCGGCTCATACGCGCGCCGTGCTACAGGCATTGCTGGTCACGGCGCTGTGGTCTACTTCGTGGGTGCTGATCAAGATCGGCCTGGACGACATCCCCGCGCTGACCTTCGCCGGATTGCGCTACATGCTGGCGTTCGTCTGCCTGTTGCCGCTGGCCTGGCGCGGCGGGCACCTGTCCGCACTGCGCCAGGCATCGCGGGCGACCTGGCAGCGACTGATCGCGCTGGGGCTGCTACTCTACACGGTGACTCAGGGCGCGCAGTTCCTGGGCCTGGAGCGCCTGCCTGCGGCCACGGTTAGCCTGTTGTTCAGCTTCACGACGGGCGTTGTGGCGCTGCTGAGCATCCCATTGCTGAGCGAGCGGCCCACACGCGGACAGTGGGGCGGCATTGTCATCTACCTGCTGGGCGCGCTGATATACTTCTACCCCGTGACCTTCCCCCGTCAGCAGATCGAGGGACTGCTGATCATGCTGGTCGGTGTGCTGGCGAACGCATTCTCGGCGGTGCTGGGACGCGAGGTCAACCGCGCGGCGACGTTGCCCGCGCTGGCGGTGACCGTGAGCAGCATGGGCATCGGCGCGACCCTGTTGTTGGGCGTCGGTGTGGTTGTCCAGGAGGTGCCTGCTCTCAGTATCCAGAACTGGGTGATTGTGGCCTGGCTGGCGCTGATCAACACGGCCTTCGCCTTCACCCTGTGGAACCACACACAGCGCACCCTGCCCGCCGTCGAGACGAGCATCATCAACAACACCATGCTGATCCAGATTGCTGTGCTCGCCTGGATTTTTCTGGGCGAGACGTTGAGCGCCCGCGAGATCGGCGGGCTGGCGCTGGCAGCCCTGGGGACGCTGCTGGTACAGCTTCGCCGACACTTGTAGAGTCCAGCTACTTCTGGCCGGCGAGGGCCGCGCCGGAGAGCAAGACGCGGACATAATGGGTATACAATAGCTATTAAGCCGCGGCTGGTACCGGCTGGCCGTTTTCTTCATCGCTGATCTCTCTTGCAAAATTCACTCGTCCCCGCCGCGCTCCGGATGCCCAGCCTGGCCCCATTGAATCCTCCAGGACAAGGAGAGTGTTCCATGCGCACGCGAATCGCTCTCAGTGTGATGGTATGCGGGCTGGCGTTGGGCCTGATCGCCCTGCTCCCCGCGCCGTCGGTGACCGCGCAGCCGCCCTCGGCGAACGTCCGCCTGGTGGTGGTGACGGGCAGCGACGGGACGAACAACCCCCTGTTGGTCGAGCTATTCGGCCCTTCCGATCTGGAGACGCCCCTGTGGCGGGTGGTGGTGGCCGAAGGGCCGGGCGATCTGCAGCCGGGCCAGACCAACAGCTATGAGTTCACTGTGCCCGTGGGTTTCTGCGAGATCGTGCAGTTCCACCTGCGCAAACCGGCCAGCGTCGGCCTGGGGGACGATCCCTGGGACATCCGCGAATACGAAATCTGGGTGGACGGCGTGCTGGTTGCCTTCGATCGGGTCGTCTACGAGTATTTCTCGCCGCAGACGGTGACTTCCTGGCCCGTCAACGGCAACTGGCAGGGCACCGCGGCCTATCAGTCGCGTTGTGGAGCGACGGCGATCATAGACCCCTCGCTGCTGGATGCGGCCATTCAGATCAACCCCGGCGTGCTGGCAGTCCTCGGCGGGACGCCCACCCTCGTGCCCCTACCAGTCCAGCTAACACCCTTCCAACCCCTGCTCCAGATCACGCCGACGTTTACAGTGCCGCCCGCCAACGCCGTCCCGACGCCCGCTCAGGCCGTGACCTGCCCTGGCTTCCTGCCGTCGCGCCTGCGCGTCGGGGGCATGGGGCGGATGACACCGGGGCTGCCCAACAATCTGCGCAGTCAGCCGTCTACCAACTCTCCTCTGATCGGGCAGATTCCCGGCGGGGCGACCTTCAGGGTGCTGGCGGGGCCGCTGTGCGACCCGGCGGGCATTGCCTGGTGGCAGGTGGACTTCAACGGGCTGATCGGCTGGACGG
>DDBP01000399.1 GCA_002332795.1 Anaerolineales bacterium UBA2029
GGTAAACACTTCCGTGTCAAGTAAGTCACTGACAATCTTTGCATGCACCCGGCAAGCCTCACCAGGCCACACAACGGTTGCCCTAGCCGAGGGCGTATGACACAATAGTCCGGCAGCCCTTGATGTTTTCCGGCGCGCCGCCGAAGGAACAGCCTTCTGCCATGCCCCCTGACAGCTCCGCCCCTCAGCCGGAGTTCTCCTTGCCCGCGCGACTGGCGGCATTGCCCTACTTCTCCGCGCTCAGCCCCGCCGACGTGACCGACTTGGCCGGGCGCGCCGTCCTTCGTCGTTTCACCGCTGGCGAAATGCTCTTCGTGCAGGACGAACCGTCCGCCGGACTGTGGATCGTCGAAGCGGGGCGCGTCAAAATCTTCCGTCTCAGCCCCGGCGGGCGCGAATACGTGCTGCGTCTGCCCGGCCCTGGCGACTCGTTCAATGACATTCCCGCCCTGGACGGCGGCCCTAATGCGGCCAGCGCCGTGGCCCTGACGGACACCGTGGCCTGGGTGTTGCCGTCGGCGATCTTGCGGGCGGAACTGGAACGCCGACCGGAACTGGCGCTGACCGCCCTGAGCATCCTGACGGCGCGCATCCGCGACCTGGTGCAGCAGGCGGAGGACCTGGCGCTCTATTCGGTGCCCGCCCGACTGGCTCGTTTTCTGCTGCGTCAACTGGACGAGCGCACAGCGGACGATCCGGTGATCACCCGCGCGACGATTGCGGCGCACCTGGCGACTACGCCAGAGACGGTCAGCCGGGCGCTGCGCATGCTGGAAGAGATCGGCGCGATCCGCTTCGACCGACAGCATATCATCATCCTGCGCGAAGACCTGCTGCGCTCGATCGCGCTGGAGTAAAAAAGTTGCCCCGCGCTCTCCCCATCCCTTCCCTCAACTTGACGCAGATCAAGTCCTCTGCCGTTTATAAAGATTAGAATGAATAAAAATAGACTTACCACGCAATGAAGGGCAAGAGCACTGTCTGCTGCCTCAGTGATACGTTGCAGAGGGGAAAACACCATGCGCACGGTACGACTCAGTTTATGGTTGAGCGTTTTGCTATTGGGCCTGGCCGGGCTGCTCGTGACGCTCGGCGACCCCGTCACCGCACAAGAGAGCACGCCGGTTTCGCCCGCTACCAATGTCACGATCTCGATCGCCAACATGGCCTTTGCGCCCCACACGGTCGTCGTTGCTACCGGTGCAACGATCACCTGGCGCAATGACGACGCTGTCCCGCACGCGGTGCACAGCCTGGAAGGGTGGTTCGAGTCGGGCGAACTGTCTGCTGGCGCATCGTTCGAGTGGCAGGCCAATCAGCCGGGCACCTTCCGCTACCGCTGCGCTCTGCACCCGGCCATGGAGGGCGTGATCATCGTCATGCCCGGCGGGGCCATCGCCCCGTTGCCCTTCGACGGTCAGCCGGTCGAGAACGTCTACCGCGACAGTTGCGGCGGCTGTCATGGGCCTCACCGCGAGGGAGCGACCGGCCCGGCGCTGATTCCGGAACGCCTGACGGGCACCGACGAGCAATACTTCGACGTGATCAAGAACGGCAAGCCCGGCACGGTCATGCCCGCCTGGGGGGCGCTGGGCATGTCCGACGAGGAAGTGTGGGCGCTGGTCGGCTACATCCGCAGCGCTGTCACGGCGGAGGAAGTGCAGTGGGAGATGGAACAGATCGCCGATAGCCGCGAAGTGCTGGTGGACGAAAGTACTCTCCCCGCCGCGCCGACGCACGACGGCAACCTGGACAACCTGTTGCTGGTCACCGAGCGCGAGGCGCGCAGCATCGCCGTCTTCGATGGCGACACCCATCGCCTGCTGGGGCATATTCCCGCCAGCTACCGCGCGCATGGTTACGCCTTCGACCCCACCAGCGATCGGTGGGCATACAACGTGGGCCGCGACGGCTGGCTGTTCAAGATCGATCTGTACACTCTGCAGGCGGTGGCGCGGGTGCGCGTTGGACTGGACTCGCGCGGGCTGGCGATTTCCGACGACGGACGCTATGTGATCGTGGGCAACTACATTCCGGCTACCGCGGTGATCCTCGACGCGAAGACGCTGGAGCCGCTGCAGGTGATTCACACCGACGGCACCGACCCGGACGGCAATTTCGTGCACTCGCGCGTGGCGATCACCAGCGATGTCGCGCCTTCCCTGGTCGGCCCCTATTTCCTGATCGGCCTGAAAGAAGCCGGGCAGGTCTGGCGTATTGACTACAGTCAGCCGGATTTCCCCATCGAGCGGGTGGAGAATGTCGGGCGCATCCTGCACGATGGTTTCCTCAGCCCAGACAACACACGCTTCTACGTGGCTTCGCAGAAAGACAACTGGATGGCCGTCATTGATGTCGCCACGATGACAGTCGTGGAGCGCATTTCCACCGGCAAGACGCCGCACCCCGGCTCCGGCGCAACCTGGGAGGTGAACGGCACCGTCTACGGCGCAACCGTGCACGCCGGTGAGGGCAAGGTGACGATCTGGGACCTGTCCAATAATCAGATCGTGGCCGAAATTCCCACGGGCGGCCCTGGTCTGTTCATCCGCGCCCATCCGAAGAACCCGTACATCTGGGCCGACAGCGTCTTCGCCGAGCAGCCCAACCGCATCTACATCATTGACAAGCAGACGTTCGAACTGGTGCACGTCATCGAGGAGGGCATTCAGACGTTGCATCCCGAATTCACCGCCGACGGGCGCTACGTCTACGTGAGCGACTGGCAGGGTAACGTGGTGCGCGTCTACGACGGGCTGACCTTCGAGAAGGTCGCCGAAATCGGCGGCGTGACCACCCCTACCGGCATCTTCAGCACGGAGCGTCGCCTGGAGACGCTGGGGCACTGATCCAGCGTCCGTCTCCTCTGGCGATACCAAACCGCTAGCGTGCCGCGCGATGAGCGCGGCGCGTGCTTTCTCTGCGGCCCAGGCCAGAAAAACGTGCTTTCCCGCACGCGCAGCCGTTGCAGGCTCATGCTATACTGGGAACAGGTTGGGTGTTGGTTGAGCTGGAAGTGAGATTCTTGACGAAGAATGGTTTGGCACGCATCAGGAGGAGCGACGGGTTATGCGCACGCGAGCCGTGATCCTGGCAGGGGGTGAGGGCAGTCGCCTGGGCGTTTTGACCGCCAAACGCGCCAAGCCGGCTGTGCCGTTCGCCGGAAAATACCGCATCATAGACTTTGCGCTGAGCAACTGCGTCAATTCGGGCATCTTCGATGTGCTGGTGCTGACGCAGTACCGCCCGCATAGCCTCAATGAGCATATCGGGCTGGGCCGTCCCTGGGACCTCGACCGCACTTTCACGGGCGGCGTGCGGTTGCTGCAACCCTACCAGGGTCGTCACGACACCGACTGGTACGCCGGCACAGCGGACGCCGTCACCCAAAACATCAACTTCATCCGGCGCGGATCGCCCCGCAACATCCTGATCCTCTCTGGTGATCACATCTACGAGATGGACTACGATATGCTCGTGCGCTATCACGAGGAAAACGAGGCCGACGCGACCGTCTGCGTCATCCGTGTGCCGCTGAGCGAGGCGTCGCGCTACGGCATCATGGCCGTAGACGAGAACAACCGCATCATCGAATTTGTCGAAAAGCCCCCCGTGCCCCCTGGCGACCTGGCCAACATGGGCGTTTACGTCTTCCGGCTGGACGTGCTGGAAGAGTTGCTGCGCGAGGATGCCGCCCGCCCGGACTCGAAGCACGACTTCGGCTACAACATCATCCCGCGCATGATCGAGTTGGGGATGCGCGTGATGGCTTTTCCTTTCGGCGGCTACTGGATTGATGTGGGCACCATTGATGCGTACTGGGAAGCGCACATGGACCTGCTCGGTTCGCCGCCTTCGCTCGACCTCAACGACCGCTCGTGGATCATTCACACCCGCAGCGAGGAACGTCCGCCGGTGCGCATTGACCGGGGAGCCATCATTGAAGACAGCCTGATCACCGACGGCTCGGTGATTTCCAGCGGGGCGCGCGTCATCCGCAGCGTGCTCTCGCCGGGTGTGTTCGTCGGCCCCAATGCCGTCATCCGCGAAAGCGTGATCCTCACCGACAGCTACATCGAGCGCGACGCGGTGATCGAGCGGGCCGTCATAGACAAAGGCGTGGTGGTGGGCCAGGGCGCGCGCGTGGGGGAGATCATCCCTGGGCCAGACCTGGGCATCGTGTGCATCGGCAAGAACTCGACGGTGCCCCCGCGTTTCGTGGTGCGGCGCGGCACGGTGCTGGGCACCGACCTGCTGGCCGAAGATGTCAAAGCGCAATTCCCCGACGGCGTCGTGCCTGCCAATGTCCAGGTGAGTTTTCGCGGCGGACGGTGAGTCCGCTCAGGGCTGCTGCTGGAAGATCACTTCGGCGGCGTTCTGAGCGCAGTCCCCGGCGCTGAAGATCACTTCCACCGGCGCGGAGAGCGTGCGTCCCGCGCCGGTGACCTGTACCCACACGCGCCGGTGCACGCTGCCGGGCAACGTCAGCGTCCATGTCCCCGGCGGATGACCGGCCACCTCGCCAGTCAGCACCAGCCGCGGCGCCAGGTAGTCGCCCCACACCAGTAACGCGAAAGCGTCGGTCGGCAGCCCCTCGGCGCTCACGACCTGCCCGCCGACTTCCTGAGTGTCGCACGAACTGCCCGCCCGATAGCTGACCGCGCCATCGCGCACGGCGAAGGCGTACTGACCGGCTGTCAGCGGCGTATCACCTACGGCAGCGGTCATCTCGGCCTGCGCGAAGGCCAGGTTGGCGGCAATGGCAGTGAGCGTTGCGGAAAACTCTTGCTGCTGCGTGTGCTTGCGGGCGTCGTCCAACAAAAGGATCAGCAAGGCCACTGTCAGCATGGCCAGGAAGAGCAGCACCGCACCGGAAAGGATCAGCCGATAGGCCCGGCTGGGCAAAGCCGGCGGCTGCAGGGGAGTCATAGGCTATGCTCCTTGGCGGCGACGGCCTGTTCCTTGAGCAATGCCCCTTCCAGGACGCGATAGGCGCGCAGGACTTCGGCCACGCTCCATGCCTGGGCGATGGCTCCGCGCGCCTGATGGGGCGGATCGCCGTCGAAAATTTCGCTGATGGTGCCCATGCCATAGTCTGCCAGATGATCGGCCAGCGGCTCCAGGTAACTCCAGGCCGTGCTGGCCCGGCCATAGACCCGGTAGTGAGCGATGGCAAACGGCCCCAGCAACCAGGCCCAGGCCGTGCCCTGATGGTAGGCGCGGTCGCGCTGCAACACGTCGCCGCTGTAGTAGCCGGTATAGTCGGACTCGTCGGGAGCCAGGCTGCGCAGGCCATAGCTGACGATCAGTTCGCGCGCGCAGATATCCACTACCGCCTGTGCCCGCTCGCCTTCCAGCAACGGGAACGGCAGCGACACGGCGAAAATCTGGTTCGGGCGCAGGGTGGGATCGTCACCATCTGGCCCGTCTACCACATCGTAGAGATAGCCGCCGCTGTACCAGAAGCGCCGGTTGAAGCTGGTCAGGGCACGGTCGGCCATGGCGTGATAGTGCGCGGCGTCTTCGCCGCACCCCAGTTCGGCGGCCAGCGTCGCGGTGATGCGCAGGGCGTTGACCCACAGGGCGTTGATTTCCACCGGCTTACCCACTCGCGGCGTGACCACCCAGTCCTCGATCTTGGCGTCCATCCAGGTGAGTTGCAGCCCCGGCTCGCCGGCGAACAGCAGGCCGTCCGCCGGGTCCATGCGGATATTGTAGCGCGTGCCTTCCACGTGCCAGCGCAGAATGTCGGTCAGCACGGGATATAGCTCGCGGCACACCTCGTCGGCCCCGCCCACTGCCTGACAATGCGCATAGAGCGCCTGAAAGTACCACAGTGTGGCGTCTACAGTGTTGTATTCGGGCGCGCTGCCCGCGTCGGGGAAGCGGTTGGGCAACATGCCCTGGTCTACGAAGCGGGCATAGGTGCGCAGAATCTCGCCGCTCTCCGCCGTCCGGCCTACGGCCAGCGTCAGGCCCGGCAGGGCGACCATCGTGTCGCGGCCCCAGTCGCTGAACCAGGGATAACCGGCCAGGATGCTCTTGCCCGGCTGCCCGCCGATGTCGCGCGTGACGACGAACTGATCGGCGGCCAGGGCGAGCTGCCGCACCCAGGGCGGCGCCTCGTCCAGATCGGCCTGCGCCAGCAAGGCCTGTTGACGCTGCTGCTCGGCCAGCAGGGCATCGTGCCAGGGCAGCGGGTCGTCCGCTTCGGCAGTGAAGACCAGCGCCAGTGTGCTGCCCAGGTCGAGATCGGCGACGATGGTTGCCGCCGCGAAGAGGTCTTCCTGGTCGTCCAGGCCACGCCGCTTCTCTTCCGCCAGGTGAAACGACCACCACCATTCAGAATCCGGCGCAATCGTCCCCTGGTTGGCGAAGATGCGGAACGAACCGCCCCCGTTGCCGTTACGGTCGGGCGAGAGCGTCACGCGCACCCCTTCGCCACAGGCGGGCGAGACCGGTAGCGGGGTCACCTCCACCGGGTAGCCGCCGCGCGTCAGTTTGTGATGGTCGCGGAAGGTGCACAGCGGTTTGAGCACCAGCCGCACGCGCGACGTGCCGCGCACGTAGGAATAGGTGACGTAGGTCGTGTTGCGCCCGTGCGCCATCCAGATGCGCTGCACGATGCGCACATCACCCAGGCCCCAGACGAAGACGGGGATCGCCCCCTCCAGCCGGAAGCTCTCCAGGTGACGGTAGCCGTCTGGCAGGATCACGCCGGCGGCCCACTCATGAGTCACCAGCGGCGAACGTCGCCCATCAATGTCCACCCAGGCGTCCAGGTTGGCCACCAGCACGGTGCGACGGGTCGGGGGTTGCAGCGCCGCAGTGAGCAGGCTGTGATAGCGCCGCGTGCGCGCCCCGGCCAGTGTGCCCATGGCGTAGCCGCCGATGCCGTTGGTGACCAGCCACTCGCGGCGCAACAGCGCCTCCAGCGATTCACGTCCGAGTCGGATCATGCCGGATTCTTCACACTCCCCTGCAGCAAGCTACAGCCGCCCGTACAGCGCGACGGCGGTACGGGCGGCAGACCATCAAGAACCTGGGCGGGACGCCGCCAGAGGTCATCGAGCGGATGGGCGGAGCGTCCCCTGATCGTATCCATGCCAACCGGCGCTGCGGCTATTCTGGCCTGGTGCTGACGACTGAATTGTCGCCGCTGAAGGGGTTGGCTACATAGCGGTCGGCATCCCAGTCGTTGTGCCACTGAGAGCCGTTGACCAGATAGCGGAATTGATACTCACGGTTCGGTTCGAGATCAAGCGTTACCTTGAACTTGCCGTTCTTGTAGCGCGTCATTGGTGTAGCGGACTCGTCCCAGTTGTTGAAGTCGCCCACCAGGTAGACGCTTTCGGCATTGGCGGCAATGGCATCCGGTACGGTGAATTCGACCTTCACCTTGCCACTTTTCAGGAAGCGCTTCTTCAGCATGATTTGACTCCTTGGGTCAACTTGCTTCTGATCTCGATTCTACCATACGTGCCCGGCAACACCAGCGCTAACGCATCGTCATACTGCACAAGCAGGCCGACCTGAGGCCGTCAGTTGCCGAACCCGTCCCTGCAAGACTTCAAGGGCGGACAGTTATGAACAGGAAGCTGCCCTCAACTTTACCTCACCCCCGC
>DDBP01000053.1 GCA_002332795.1 Anaerolineales bacterium UBA2029
ACCACGATTGCCCGTGGGCCGGGGCGCAGCCGGACCGTCGAAGAGGTGGTGGCCGAAGTCAATTACCTGGTGGCAGCCGGTTACCAGGAAGTGGTGCTCACGGGCGTGCATCTGGGGTCCTATGGACACGACCGGGGCGAGCGCGACGGGCTGAGGCGGCTGGTTCAGGCGCTCCTGGCGCGCACGGCTATCGCTCGTTTGCGCCTTTCGTCGCTGGAACCCTGGGATATCTCGCCCGATTTCTTCCAGTTGTGGGAGGATGCTCGCCTGTGCCGTCATCTGCATCTGCCACTGCAGAGCGGCTGTGATGCCACGCTCCGGCGTATGGCACGGCGCACGTCGCAAGCGAGCTTCGCTGCGTTGGTGACGCAGGCACGCGCGGCGATCCCTGATCTCGCCGTGAGCACTGATGTGATCGTTGGGTTCCCTGGCGAGACGGAAGCGGAGTTTGAGGAAAGCTATCAGTTCGTCCGCGAGATGACGTTCATGAAACTGCACGTCTTTCGCTATTCTGCTCGACCGGGGACGGCGGCAGCACGCATGGGCGGACAGGTGCCACCCGAAGTCAAACATGAGCGAAGCGCGCGGATGCTGGCGTTATCGGAAGAGGGTGGGCGGCGTTTCCGGCAGGGCTTCGTCGGTCGGGTACTGCCGGTGCTGTGGGAACAGGTCTCCGGTGCCTCGGAACGCGGTTTCCAGAATGTTGGGCTGACGGACAACTATCTGCGCGTCACTTTGGAAGCGCCAGAGGTGCTGACAAACCGCATCGAACCTGTGCGGCTGGTAGAAGTCACGGATCAGGGCCTGAAGGGCGAACTTTGCCAGGTGCCGTGTGCCAGATAGGGGGAAAGGATGTCATGTGTGTTTTGCCGGATTGCTACCCGGCAGGCTCCTGCAACGATTGTCTATGAGGATGAGCGGGCTGTCGCCTTTCGCGATATTGCGCCGCAAGCTCCCGTGCATATCCTGATCATTCCTCGCGAACACATCACCGGCCCGCTGGATGTCTCCGAGGACCGGGAAGCACTGATCGGGCACTTGGTGGCGGTGGCGGCGAAAGTGGCGCAGCAGGAAGGGCTGGCGGCAGACGGTTACCGACTGGTCTTGAATCAGGGGCGCAACGGCGGGCAATCGGTATTTCACCTGCACGTACATCTGCTGGGAGGGCGGCGCATGACCTGGCCCCCCGGCTAGCCCGACCGGCACAGCGCGGTTGGCATGTTGAGAGCAGGGTGGCTATAATGCGTGGCGGTTCGCGAAGCAGATGGCATTGGGGGGCCGGATGCATCCCAAAGAACAGATACAAAACGATCTGAAAGAGGCCATGCGCGCGGGCGATACGCGCCGGCGCGAGGTGCTGCGCCTGTTGATGGCAGCTTTCAAGCAGGTGGAAGTTGACCGGCAGATTGAGTTGACCGAGGCTGACGCCCTGGGAGTGCTGATGGCCGAAGCCAAGAAGCGCCGTGAGGCCATTGCCGAGATGTCGGCAGCGGGCAGGGCAGAGCTGGCAGCCCAGGAGCAGTACGAGTTGGAAGTCATCGAGTCCTACCTGCCGCGGCAACTGGATCGCGCCGAACTGGAGGCCATGGCCCGCGAAGTCATCGCGCAGGTGGGGGCCAAGTCCGCCAAGGACATGGGCCTGGTGATGAAGGAGTTGATGGCGCGAGTCAAGGGCCAGGCAGACGGCAAAGTGGTGAATGCCATTGTGCGAGAACTGCTGGGCTAGAGCGCGCGGCTGAGCGCTTGTGTCGAACTCTGCCAGCCGGGGTCAGCGACAACTCATGCGGAAGGAGCGGGCGCTGCGGCGCTCGCTTTGGTTGAACGGGCGCAGGGATGCAGGCAACCGAAAAGCAGGCGGCACCTAACGGGGCTGAGACCTTGCAGACAACGCTGCGGACGAGCGCCTACGGGTTGTTCGTGGCGGCGTTTGTTCTGGTCGGCGCGGTGATCCTGGCCTCCAATGCGTTGTTCCCTTCCGACGAGGCCGTAGCGTTGCAGGTGGGGGAAGTCGCTCCGCACGACATTCTGGCTCCGCGTAGCCTGAAGTACGAGAGCGAAGTGCTGACGGAAGCCAAGCGAAATGCAGCCATGGCTGCCGTGCGCCCCATTTACGATCCCCCTGATCCGGCGGTGCGCAACGAACAGGTGCAACGGGCGCGGCAGATTCTCGATTTCATCGAGAATGTGCGCTACGACGACTTTGCCACGGCAGAACAGAAGGCGGCGGATATCGCTGCCATCACCGATCTGCATCTCGCTCCCGGAACCATCGAAGCTCTGCTGGCGATAGACAATCCCGATCGCTGGCGGGATATTGACGCACAGGTAGTGCGCCTGTTGGAACGTGTGCTGAGCGGAGAGGTGCGTCAGGATGACATTCAGGCCCGGCGTGAGGATCTGCCCAATCTCATCAGCGCCACCTACAGCGAAGCCGAAGTCCAGGTGATCACCGGCATCGTCGGCGATCTGATCCGCCCTAATACTTTCTACAACGATGAACTGACGCGGCAAGCCCAACTGGAAGCAGCGGAGAACGTGCCCGCCGAGACACGTTCCTTCGTGCGAGGACAGGTGATCATCCGCGCGGGGGAAATTGCCTCTGCCGCTCACATCGAGGCTCTGGAGCAGTTCGGTCTGTTGCAGCCCGCCCGGCGCAAACTCGAACGCTTTGCCGGGGCACTGCTGGCCATGCTGTTCCTGACCACGGTTCTGTGGCTGTATCTGCGCAAATTCGACGCCAGGGTCTTGCGCGATCCACCGTTCTTCATGGTGCTGGGCGTGACGTTCCTGTTGTTCCTCGGAAGCGTCCGCGTGCTGAGCGCAGAAGACCGGGTACAACCCTATTTCTTCCCTGCGTCGGCACTGGCGCTGCTCATCGCTACGCTGGTGGGGCCGCAGTTCGCCATCGTTGCCAATGCGCTTTTCGCCGCGGTGACAGGGTTGATGATGGGCAACTCGCTGGAGTTTGCCATCCTCATTGGGTTGACCGGCACCCTCGGTGTCCTGAGTCTGGACCGGACAGAGCGACTGAATGCGTACTTTGTGGCTGGATTGGTGATCTGCGGGACTGCTGTCGGCGTGGCGGCTCTCTTTGCGCTACAGACCGAGGGATCGCCTGACCTGGTCGTGGTGGTGTCGCAGGTTGTCGGCGCGGCGGTGAATGGCTTGCTGTCGGCGGCGGTGGGCCTGGTCGGCCTCTACGTTATCAGTCATGCGCTGAACATCCCCACCAGCCTGAAGCTGGTCGAACTGATGCAGCCGAATCATGCCCTGTTGCAGCGCCTGTTGCGGGAGGCTCCGGGCACCTATCAGCACAGTCTGCAGGTGGCCAACCTGGCTGAACTTGGTGCGCAGCGGGTCAACGCAGACGCGGCTTTGGTGCGCGTGGCCGCGATGTATCACGACGTGGGGAAAATCCTCAACCCGCATTTCTTCATCGAGAATCAGGCAGATGGGGTCAATCCCCATGACATGCTCGACGATCCGGCTCAGAGTGCCAAGATCATCATTGGCCATGTGACTGAGGGGCTGCGCCTTGCTCGCCAGTATCGGCTGCCGGTGCGTCTGCGCGATTTCATCGCGGAGCACCATGGGACGACGCGCGTGGCCTTCTTCTTGCACAAGGCACAGGAGGAGGCTGGTGATCCATCCAAAGTAGACCTGGCAGCATACACCTATCCCGGTCCGCGTCCGCGTTCGCGCGAGACCGCTATCCTGATGCTGGCAGATGGTTGTGAGAGCAGCGTGCGCGCCCGCCGCCCGCAGTCCAAAGAAGACATCCGCGAGACCATTGATTTCATCTTTGAGGAGCGTCTACGCGACGGACAGCTCGACGACAGCGGACTGACGCTCAATGACCTGCGCATGCTGCGCGATACGTTCCTGACAGCTCTGCAGGGGATATTCCACCCGCGCATTGCCTATCCGGGGACACCGTCGCAGGCAGCGGCGACGATAGAGAAGAAGCAGGTTGACGAAGGGAAAAAGACGCCAGCGGCCACTCTGGAGCCTGTGAAGGCTGAAACAGCGCAGGTTGCGCCTGCAACAGATGGGCAGAAAGGGGGACCGGCGGGCGACAGGGGCAAGATGGATGGGCAGCCTGGGGCACGGCAGAAGACGACGCCCCGCACGTCCGGACGCAACGATGTTTCAGCCTCCGCTGGGCAGGAAAAACCGGCAGAAAGCGCCCGCGATGCCTCAGTACGAGATTAACGTGATCGAGCAGGTGCCGCTGGGCAATGTGTCTTCTGCGGAAAGACTCATTGCGGCCAGCAGCGCGGTGCTGGAGCGTCACAATGTGCCCGAAGGGGCAGGGATCAGCGTTGTCATTACAGACGACGAGACCGTGCGCGGCCTCAATCGTCAGTACCGGCAGGTAGATGCGCCCACCGACGTGCTATCGTTTCCCGCCGAAGGTGAGGGCCCTGGCGCGCTGGACGAACCGCCCTACCTGGGCGACCTGATTGTGGCCCTGCCGACCATTGAACGGCAGGCGCAGAACGAAGGGCATAGCGCAGAAGACGAACTGCTGTTGGCGGTGGTACATGGAAGCCTGCATCTGCTGGGGTACGATCACGATACGCCCGAACACCAGGCAGCGATGTGGGCCATTCAAGACGAGCTACTGCGTTCGCTGGGGGTAGCCATTACCGTGCCGCTGTTCGATTTTCCGCCGGACGACGATTTATGAGGGCCGGCGGGATAGAATCTCCTGGCAACGTCGAAAGGGGTGAGGGGCCGTGCGCTACTATCGGCAGTCGCGCTTGCGATCCAGTCGTGGCCATGTGCGGATGAGTTCGACTCCCCCCTGGGCCACCTATGGGGTGTGGGTCGTGGTGGCGGTGATCGCGCTGATCGTCATCGTGGCGTTGGTCACGCAGGTCATTGCGCGAGATTCTGACGGGAAGAAGACCGATTGGCACAACCGCACCTGGCTTGAATTCCAGTGGGTGAACGGGCCGGTGAATCCGGATGGCGTCGCCGGTCTGGCCAAACGCCTTTCCGAGAATCATATTGATCGCGTATATGTCGAAGGCGCGGCGTGGCTATCCGATGGTTCCTTGCTGTATGGAGAATATGGCAAAGAGTTTGCGGAGGCCCTGCGTCAGGCCTATCCGAAAGTGCAGGTCTTGCTGTGGCTGCGCATGACTGGCGACGAGATCGCTGAGGCCGAACGCCGCGACAGGGCGGTTGAACTGGCGCGAGTCAGCGTGCGGCAGTGGGGCTTCGACGGGGTGCAACTCAACGGCTTTGCCGTAGTGACCGGGAGCGACTCATACGTCACGCTTCTGCGGGCGTTGCGCGAAGCGATCGGGGACGAAGCGCTGCTTTCGGCCACAGTGCCGCCGGATCGCATTCCGGCTGATCCAGATGTGCCGGTGGGTACTACGGTTGCGCCCGAACTCACCTGGGAAGTGGCTTACAAGCAGCGGATCGGTCTGCTGAGCCTGGACGAGGTGGTGGTGATGGCTCATGCCAGTGGGTTGAGCAATCCGGTCGAATACGAGACCTGGGTTGCGTATCAGGTGGAGAGTTACGCGGATGCCCTGGCCGAACTGGAGCGCCCACCAGAGATCGTCATTGCGCTGCCGACTTACGACGCCGCGCCAGAGCATGACCCGCAGGTGGAAGATGTCCGGTCAGCAGCGCGCGGTGTGAAAGCTGGCATTCAGCGGGCGGGCAAGATGGCCCGCCTGGTGAAGGGCGTCGGTCTGTACGAGTACAAGACTACCGATTCGCTGGAATGGCAGCTCTTTGCTGAGAACTGGTTGGGCAAGCGCTGAACGTGAACCAACGCGACTCCGGCTACAAGCGCGAGGAGGCACTGGCTTTCCTCGCGCTTTCTTTTCGTCTGGCAGTTGGCCTGGCCAGGTTACGAAGTCATGGCATTCGGCGTGTCAGGATGTGCTGAGTGGCTGGTCTGGAGAGTTGATAATGTCGCTTATACTGGATCGTAGCAGGGTCGATCGGGTTGCATTTGTTCTATCAGGACGGCCAACGGTAGTCCATTTGTATCAGCGTTGATGTGAGGCGCGAACTATGGACGAAGTTCTCAATTCGATCAGGATTCTGCTTGTTGATGCAAATCCTCTGTTTCGCAGTGGAATCGCCCGTCTGCTAGACGGTCAGCCAGACATGGCAGTTGTGGGCGAGACGGGCGATTGCCTGGAGGCCATCCGGCTTGCGAAGGGGGCGGACGCCAACCTGATACTGCTGGATATCGAAGTCAACGAGTGTGACGGGCCGACTCTGGTGCGCACCCTGAAACGACAGCTTGCTGGCTGCCGGGTGGTGGTGCTCACCAACGATGTTGATCCGGACACCGTTCTGGGTTGTGTGCTGGCCGGGGCCGACGGTTATCTGCCAAAGAGCATCACACCGGACGAGTTGTTCGCGCGGATACGCGGGCTGACGCATGGAGAGGCGGCGCTAACGCTCTCCCTGGCCGCGGTCTTGCTGCAGCGGCTCAGCCAGAGTCACTGCACGCTGTGCCTGCGGGCGTCGCCCAATCCCAAACTGACACCGCGTGAGTGTGAAGTCTTGGGGCTGGTGGCGCGAGGCATGACCAATAAGCGCATTGGGGCACTGCTCAACATTTCTGAGAACACCGTACGCAACCATTTGTGCAATATCTATCAGAAGCTCAACCTGGAGAACCGCCTGCAAGTGGCTGTGTATAGCGTGACCCATGGGCTGGTAAATTTCGATACCCTCGGCTGATCCCACGCTGAAGTTACCCCTCACCCCTCTAGTACATACCGACTATGCGCCTGCTTCAACTAGTCGGTATGGCTGATAGTGTGTCGCTTTTTTCCACTGCTACAATGGCACTTGAGCGTATTGTACTTTCGTACATCCGCGTAAGTAAAGGCTTCAGTTCGTCGTGTAATGAACTGAGGCGCAGAGAAAGGGAGATTTAAATCAGCGTAGATTGATTGTTTTCGTTGGTGCGGCCAGGGTACATGCCTCTGAGGAGATCCCCTTGGAGAGGACGCCCTGGCAGCACTGGTGGCTTCTTTAAGCTAAGGAGGTAGGCTCCCCTTGACAGCACCACAACGTCACAATCCTTTCTTCGATCGGGTGGTGGCTGCTACGCCAGGTGGAGAACTGCTGAGCAGGTGCCTCCAGTGTGGGTCTTGTGGTGGTTCATGCCCGTCTGGGGCAGATATGGACCACACCCCGCGCGCGCTCTTCGCGATGATCAGCGCGGGGCTGGAAGACGAGGTGCTGAGCAGCAACACTCCCTGGTATTGCGTGTCGTGCTATGCGTGCACGACACGCTGCCCACAGAATATCCCGATCACGGACATCATGTACACATTGAAGGAAATGGCTATTCGGGCCGGGCGCTACGATCACCCTCATGCGGCCAAATTCTCCGAGACCTTCATCGGGTTCGTCGAGCAACGAGGGCGTAGCTTTGAAGCGGGCCTGGCCACTCGCTATCACCTGTTCCACCACCCACAACAGGTGATCAAGCTGGGCATCATGGGGGTGGGAATGCTGCGCCGTAACCGGCTGCCGCTGCGACCCAAGTCAATTCGCCAGATTGATCAGTTGCAGGCGATCCTGGCTGAGGCCAAAGCGCTGGCTGCCAAGGAGGTGGAAGCATGACTGCTTCTCGCTATCCCTACTATCCGGGGTGCTCATTGCAGCACCGGTCGCACGCTTACCAGCAATCTACCGAGGCCATTGCACGGTCGCTGGGCTTTGAGCTGGCAGAGATTGACGACTGGAACTGCTGTGGTGCTACAGAGTACTTCTCAGTCAATCGTCTGCCCGCCTACGCGCTGGTAGCGCGCAATCTGGCGTTGGCTGCGGACCAGGGTGCAGAAGAAATCGTGGTTCCGTGCAGCGCGTGCTTCCTGAACCTGCACAAGACGGACAAGAACATGAAGCTGTATCCGGAACTTGGCAGCAAGGTCAACAAGGCGCTGGCGGCGGGAAATCTGCACTATGAGCCGGGGACGGTGAAAGTCCGACACTTGCTGGAGATGATCCTCACCGATATCGGCATTGATCGTCTGAAGGATCGCACCCGTCGCCCGCTCTATGGGCTAAAGCTGGCACCTTACTATGGCTGCCTGGTGGCCCGGCCCGACAGTGTGTTCGACAGCACGGAACAACCCACGGCGATGGACAAGATGCTGGAAGCGCTGGGGGCGCAGGTGGTGCCCTTCTCGCTGAAGACGTTCTGCTGTGGCGGACACATGACGCAGATCAGCGAGGAAACGGCCCTGGACATGATTCACCGCATCGTCAAGTGTGCAGCGGATAGTGGCGCCGACGCTCTCGTGACGCTGTGCCCCATGTGTCAGCTCAACCTGGACGTGTATCAGGATGCGGCGAATCGCTTCTTTGAGACGAGCTATCAGGTGCCGGTGCTGTTTTTCACCCAGGTGATCGGTGTGGCGCTGGGCCTGTCGCCAAAGGAGCTGGGGTTCGGGCAGGAATTCGTTGATGCGCGTGTGCTCCTCGACAAGATTCAGGATGTCCCGCCGCCCAGAGCAACTCCGGCGCGTCGTTCCAAGCAGGCGCTGCCCATGCCTGCCATGCCGGAATAGGAGGATGCCATGAGCGAACCAAGAGTTGGCGTGTATGTGTGTCACTGTGGGCACAACATCGCCGGCACGGTTGACGTGCAGCACGTGGCCGAATGGGCGATGGGTCTGCCCAATGTAGTGATCGCCCGCGACAACAGGTTCATGTGCGCCAGCACGGGCCAGGAACAGATCGAAGAGGATATCAAACAGTTCGAACTGACGCATGTGGTGGTGGCCTCGTGCTCACCCCATATGCACGAGAAGACGTTTCGCAATGCCTGTGCTCGCGCGGGGCTGAATCCTTACCTGTTCGAGATGGCGAATATTCGCGAGCACGCCTCCTGGGTGCACCCGAACGACCGGGAAGGGGCGACCAACAAGGCCAAAGCGCTCGTCAGCGCGGCGGTGCATCGCGTGGTGCATCAGCAGCCGCTGGAACCGATGAAAGTGGATATTCGCCCGGAGACGCTGGTCGTAGGCGGGGGTATTGCGGGCATTCAGGCTGCGCTGGAAATCGCCGATGCAGGGTATCATGTCTACCTGGTCGAGCGCGAGCCGAGCATCGGTGGTCACATGGCGATGTTCGACAAGACTTTCCCCACGCTCGACTGCGCGGCCTGTATCCTGACGCCCAAGATGTTCGATGCGGGGGGCCATCCGAATATCACCTTGCTGACCTATAGCGAGGTGGAGAAGGTAGACGGCTACGTAGGCAACTTCCAGGTGCGGGTGCGCAAGAAGGCGCGCATGGTGGACGAGAGCCTGTGCACTGGCTGCGGTACGTGCTGGGAGAAGTGCCCCATCAAGGTGGTAGATACTGTCTGGGAAGCGGGCCTGGGCTATCGCAAGGCCATCTATCGGCCATTCCCGCAGGCAGTGCCCAAGTATCCGGTCATTGATATCGAAAACTGCACCTACTTCAAGACGGGCAAATGCCGCATGTGCGAGAAGGTCTGCCCGACCAATGCCATCAACTATGAGATGCAGGACGAGATCATTGACCTGGAAGTGGGCAACGTCATCCTGGCGACCGGCTACAAGCTGTTCGACGCGCGACGTATCCCGCAGTATGGATACGGGCGGCTGGAGAATGTCTTCACCAGCCTGGAGTTCGAGCGCCTGACCAACGCCTCTGGCCCTACGGAGGGCAAGATTGTCTTGCGCGATGGCGAGACTACGCCGCAAAGTGTGGCGATCGTGCACTGCGTCGGCAGTCGTGACCGCAACTACAACACGCACTGTTCGGCGATCTGTTGCATGTCGTCGCTGAAGTTCGCGCATCTGGTGATGGAGAAGACGGGGGCCAAAGTCTACAACTTCTACATTGACATGCGCCCCATTCATAAGGGCTACGAAGAATTCTATCACCGCATCATGGAAGAAGGGGCGACCTTCATCCGCGGCAAGGTGTCGGAGATCACCGATGTGGCACGCTCTCCTGAGGAAGAGGGCAAGCTCATTGTCGTCTGCGAAGATACGCTTCTGGGCCGACAACGGCGGGTGCCGGTGGACATGGTCATCCTGGCGGCGGGGCTTGAACCGCAAGCGGACGCACAGGAATTGGCGCACATGTTTGGTGTGGGATGCGGTGAAACCGGCTTCTTCATCGAGCGTCACCCCAAGCTCGACCCTGTCGCCACCATGACGGAGGGTGTGTTCATCGCTGGCGCGTGCCAGGGTGCCAAGGACATTCCCGATAGCGTGGCGCAGGGGGCCGCGGCTGCCGCGCGGGTGCTGGGTACGATCAATCAGCGTCAGGTTACCCTCGAACCCATTCGCGCCTCCATTGACGAGGAGCGGTGTTCCGGCTGCCGCATCTGCAACACCATGTGCCCGTACAATGCGATTGATTTCATCGAAGAGAAGGGCGTGTCGCGCGTGAATCCGGCGCTGTGCAAGGGGTGCGGTACCTGTGTGGCGGCGTGCCCCAGCCAGGTGATCACCGGCGCACACTTCACCTTTGAGCAGATCATGGCCGAAATTGACGGCATCATGATCGATGTGCTGTCCGACCGGCCTGTCGTCGAGGCGGTTTGAAAGGGGAGCAAGGCGCGATGAGCGATAATGGAACATTCACGCCTGTGATTGTGGGTTTTCTGTGCAACTGGTGCTCCTACCGCGCAGCCGATCTCGCCGGGACATCGCGGATGGGGTATCCAGCGACGTTGCGCGATATCCGTATCATGTGCACTGGTCGCCTCGATCCCACCTTTGTCCTGCGTGCCCTGGAGAAGGGCGCGGATGGTGTGCTGATCATGGGGTGCCACCCAGGGCAATGCCACTATCAGGAAGGAAACTACAAGGCCATCAGGCGGTTTGCCCTGCTGCGGCGTACCCTGCGGCAACTGGGAATCGAAGATGAGCGCGTACAGCTTCATTGGGCTTCGGCGGCAGAGGGAGTGCGCTTTGCCGAGACCGTGGCGCGGATGACCGAGCAGATCAAGCAACTGGGTCCGCTCGACTGGCCGCGCAACTGGCCCAACGAAGACCCCTATGCTGTGGAGGAGGCCGTACATGAGTAATCAGAAACCCAAACTGGCACTGTACTGGGCCTCGTCGTGTGGCGGCTGTGAGATCGCGGTGCTGGGATTGCATGAGAAAATCCTGGACGTAGCCGCCGCGTTCGAGATCGTCTTCTGGCCGTGCGTCATGGACTTCAAGTACGCTGATGTTGAGGCCATGGAAGACGGCGAAATAGACGTGTGTTTCTTCAACGGGGCGATCCGCAACGACGAAAACGCCCATCTGGCCCATCTGCTGCGGCAGAAGTCGAAGGTTCTGGTGGCCTTCGGGTCGTGCGCTTACGGCGGCTCTATGCCCGGCCTGGCGAACTTCTACACCCGTGATGATGTGTTGCGGTGGGTCTACTTCGATTCGCCCTCGACGGACAACCCGGACGGGGTGCTGCCGCAGAAGCGCGTGGACGTTCCGGAAGGGGAACTCCGCTTACCCGGTTTCTGGGATACCGTGCGTACCCTGGCGCAGGTAGTGCCAGTGGACTACTTCCTGCCGGGGTGTCCGCCGGAAGCATCCTCGATCGAAGCGGCAGTAAATGCCATCGTTTCCGGTGAACTACCGCCGCCCGGCTCGGTGATCGGGGTTGACGTAACCGTGTGCGACGAGTGCCCGCGCGAAAAGCACGAGAAGAAGATCAAGCGCTTCTATCGTCCGCAGGAGATCATCCCCGATCCGAATACGTGCCTGTTGGAACAAGGGCTATTCTGCGCCGGGATCGCCACGCGCGCTGGCTGCGGGGCGAAGTGTCCGCAGGTGGGCTTTGGCTGCCGGGGGTGCTATGGGCCGAACGAGGGCGTGCTCGATCATGGGGCGCGCATCCTGTCGGGCATTGCGTCGGTTCTGGACGCCAATACCGAGGAAGAGGTAGAGGCCATCCTCGATACGTTGCCCGATCCCGCGGGATACTTCTACCGCTTCCATCTGCCAGGCTCGCTGCTACGGCGGCGAGGGCGTGTCAGTGGCAAGCGCCAACCGGTGGGTGAAGCGGCAGTACACGAACCCGCCTGACCAGGAGGACGATCATGACACGCATTTCCATTGACCCGATCACCCGTCTCGAAGGACACGGCAAGATCGAAATCTTCCTGGACGAGCAGGGCAATGTAGCCAACTGCTATTTCCAGGTGCCGGAGCTGCGCGGCTTCGAAATCTTTTGTGTGGGCCGGCCTGTGGAAGAGATGCCGTTTCTGACGAGCCGTATCTGTGGGGTGTGTCCGGAAGCGCACCTGATGGCGGCGGCCAAGGCGTGCGATGCGGTCTACAAAGTAGAGGTGCCGCCAGCGGGAAAGAAGTTGCGCGAGCTACTCTACATGGCATTCTACGTGACAGACCATACCACGCATTTCTACGCGCTGGGTGGGCCAGACTTCGTGGTAGGACCGGATGCGCCCGCTGCCGAACGGAACATCCTGGGCGTCATCGCCAAGGTGGGCCTGGAGATCGGTGGGCAGGTCATTGATACCCGCAAGCGCAATCACCGTGTGATCGAGATGATCGGCGGGCGGCCTGTGCACCCGGTGGCAGCGATCCCTGGAGGCATGAGTCACCCCATCACGGAAGAGCAGCGCCAGGAGATCATCGAGATCGCGCGCAAGAATGTCGAGTTCGGTCAGTTCACGATCAGCCTGTTCCACGATGTCGTGCTCAAGAATACCGAGTACGTAGAGTTGATCACCAGCCCTGGCTATACACAGCGCACCTACTATATGGGCCTGGTGGACGAGAACAATCACGTCAACTTCTATGATGGCAAGGTGCGCGTGGTAGACCCGGACGGCGTCGAGCATTGCAAGTATGCACCGCACGAATACCGCGAGTACATCGCCGAACACGTCGAACCCTGGTCGTATCTGAAGTTCCCTTACCTCAAGAAAGTAGGTTGGAAGGGCTTCGTGGACGGCAAGGACAGCGGGGTATACTGCGCGACGCCGCTCTCGCGTCTGAATGCAGCCGATGGCATGGCCACCCCTCTGGCACAGGCAGAGTACGAGCGCATGTATGAGACGCTGGGGGGCAAACCCGTTCATCACACCCTGGCGACGCATTGGGCACGGGTGATTGAGCTGCAGTATGCCGCTGAGCGCATGCTGGAACTGGCGCAGGACCCGGAGGTTGCCAGCCCGGAGGTGCGCGCGATTCCCAAAGCAACGCCGTCGGAAGGCGTGGGAATCGTAGAGGCTCCGCGCGGGACGTTGACCCATCACTACATTACGGACGAAAACGGTATCCTGCAGCGGGCGAATCTGATCGTTGGGACGACGAACAATAACGCCCCTATCTCGATCAGCATCCGCAAAGCAGCCGAAGCGCTGATCAAGAACGGTAACGTCAGCGACGGCATTCTCAACAAGATCGAGATGGCTTTCCGGGCCTACGATCCGTGCCTGTCGTGCGCCACGCACAGCTTGCCGGGGCAGATGCCGCTGGAAGTGATTGTGCGCGACCAGGCGGGCAACGTTGTGCGCCATCTCAGCCAGTATGTGGCGGCCAGGGAACTGACGGAGTTCTGAGGGGAGGTTGGAGAACAGAGTGCCTGGCAAGATACTCATCGTCGGACTTGGCAATCCTATTCTGTGTGATGATGGGGTAGGGTGGCTGGTCGCAGAGAGAGTGCGCCGGGCACTGTTTGAACAAATGAAAGATGGCAGCCCGCCTGCCTCACCCTCAATTGACGTGACTGAGGTGAGTGTGGGCGGGCTGTCGCTTGCCGAGATGCTGATTGGATATGAGCGAGCCATTATCGTGGATGCGATCATCACGGGACAGATGGCTCCAGGGAGTGTGTGTCATCTGGATGTCGGAGACCTGCCGGGGACGCTGAATACCGCTTCTGCTCACGACACCAATCTGGTCACAGCGCTACAGGCTTTGCGGCGACACGGTGCGGCGCTACCGCCCGACGAGCAGATTGACATCGTGGCGATCGAAGTGAAAGACGTGTGGACGTTCAGTGAGACATGTACGCCGGAGGTGTCAGGAGCCGTGGACAAAGCGGCGAAGCTTGTCCTGGAACTGATCGAGTTATAGATAAATTAATGTTAGAGTGCGAATATTGACAAAAGGCGAAAAGAGCCTTGACACGAGGACGAGGGACGCTATAATGCTGCCCCGTTGCGCAGGGCGAGAACCCTGAGCGCAGGCAGTTTACCAGAAGATCGTGGTGCCCTCTTGTCTGAGCGCGCGTTCTATGATACGATGAAATTGCGCGGCCAAGAAGCGAGGTTGTGTTGTCCGTGTTGGCAGAGACTCGCTTAAGAGGGCAGGAGGTTTGAGACGCTGCTTCTACATAGAGGTGGGGTCTTAAACCGGCGCAAGCCGGATTTTTCGTCCGGGCGCACCTTAACAACAGCATAGTGACAGGAAGCCGACGTGCGGAAGGAAACGACCAGTCTCTGAGGGAGGCTGGGAAGACAGTA
>DDBP01000080.1:0-9960 GCA_002332795.1 Anaerolineales bacterium UBA2029
CGGGGTCGGTGGCGGAGCTGGAGACTGGGGGCGATGCTGGTGACGAGCAGGGCTTGTCGCTCGCAGCGTTGTTTGAGGCGGTGGACGAGGTGGGTTTTTAGGTGAATGACTATACGAAATCCCTAACCTGGGAAATCGTTGCTACGGACAGGGACCTTAGCCGCTCCCTTCTCTCAGAACTGTCCCTTCACCCCCTGGTAGCGGCACTGCTCGCTGCGCGGGGCATTACCACGCCTGCGGCAGCCCAGGGTTTCATGGACCCCCGCTTTTATCGCCCTACCCCCGCCGATGAGTTGCCAGACTTACCCCAGGCCATAGAGCTATTGCAGACGATTATCAGTCAGCAACTGCCAGTATTGGTTTGGGGTGACTTCGATGTGGACGGTCAAACGGCAACAGCGTTACTGGTGAGCGTTCTGGGGGCTTTGCGCGTACCCGTTACCTTCTACATCCCCAACCGACTTGAGGAATCGCATGGAATTCAGCCGGACATTCTCCGTCAGCAAATAGAACTACTCTCCCCTGCCCTGCTGCTCACCTGCGACACAGGAGTTGCCGCGCACGAGGCTGTTGACTATGCGAAACGACGGGGCATCGCAGTCATCATCACCGACCATCACGATCTGCCGCCGGCCTTGCCCCTGGCCGACGCGATCATCAACCCCAAGCGCCTTCCCCCCGATCATCCGCTCGCTACCTTGCCTGGCGTAGGCGTCGCCTACAAGCTGTGCGAAAGTCTCCTGTCCCATCTCGACCAACCGCAGATCAGCGCGGAACTGACCGATCTCGCCGCACTAGGTATCGTGGCCGATGTTGCCGCTCTGCGTGGCGACACGCGCTACCTGTTGCAAGCCGGGCTGGCTCAGCTTCGCCGCGATCAACGCCCTGGGTTGAGCGCTCTCTACCGCCTGGCTCAGCTTGAACCACAACACCTCACCGAGACACATATCGCCTTCCAGATTGCCCCCCGCCTGAATGCCGCCGGTCGCCTGGACGACGCCCGTCTGGTAGTGGAACTGCTCACTACCACCGACGAAGAGCAGGCGCAGACCCTGGCCTTGCGCCTGGACGGTCTGAATCGCCAGCGCCAGCTCTACGAACGCCAGATTCTTGCCGCCGCCCAGTCGCAAATCGAACAGGACCCCTCTCTGCTCGACTGGCATGCCCTGGTCTTGCACCACCCGAACTGGCATCCGGGCGTTCTGGGCGTCGTAGCCAACCGCCTGGCTTCGCTCTACCAGCGCCCCGTCATCTTGCTGGCTTCCAGCGGGGAGGTAGCCCGCGGTTCTGCCCGCTCGGCGGGAGGCTACGACATACACGCCGCCATCGCCGCCCAGGCCGATCTGCTGCTCTCCTTTGGCGGGCATCCGGGTGCAGCAGGGCTGGCCTTGCCTGTGGAAAACATTCCAGCTTTCCGTCGCCGTCTCTCCGACACGCTGGCTGCCATGCCAGCAGCCGGAGACCGCGCGAGCCTGGTTGTTGACGCTGTCGTGCGCCTGGACGAAGTCACGCTTGATCTGGCCCGTGCCCTGGAACAACTCGCCCCCTTCGGCGAAGGCAATCCTCGCCCGATCCTGGCCTGCGAGCGCCTCACCCTGGTCAACACCACCTTTCTGGGCAGAGAGCAGGAACACCGCCGTTTGTCCGTGGTGGACGAACTGGGCAACCGCCGCGATGTTCTGTGGTGGAACAGCGCCTCAGCTTCCCTGCCCACGGGCGTCTTCGATCTGGCCTTTCAGGTTGAAGTCAGTCACTACCGCGATCAGCCAGAGCTGCAGCTAACGCTTGTGGGTTTCCGTCCGTCGCCCACTGAGACCATCTCGGTGGCCGCGCCTGCCCGCCAGGTCATTGACCGCCGACTGGCTTCCCAGCCCCTGCTCGAACTCACAGCCCTGCGCAAGGTCTATCCAGACGCCGTGATCTGGGCCGAAGGGTACCGCCGTAGCGAAGCGCCCGGCGTCCCTCTTTCGGCATTGCACCCTGCTCAGACTCTCATCGTCTACACAGCCCCTCACAGCCCCACTGCTCTGTCGCAGGCCCTGCAACAGGTCAGCCCGGCGCGCGTCATCCTGATCGGCACCGATCCCCCGCTCACCAAGACCGACACCATCCTTCGTCGCCTCCTGGAACTGATCAAGTATGTCATGGCCCGGCAAGGCGGGCTGACGGCCCTGCGAGAACTGGCCGAGGCAGTCGCTCAGCCTGAGCGTGTGATCCGGCTGGCGCTGCGCTATGCGCAGTCCGCCAATGTGCTGAGATGGGATGAAGGTCAGGATGGGGTAGTGAACATCTCTCGTCCTCCTGCGGGCACTCTGGCTACCGACGGTGACCCGGCTCTATGGACCGCGTTTCAGGCGCAGGTCGCCGAGACTTCCGCCTATCGGACCTTCTTCCGACGCGCTACGCTGGCACAGTTGTTCCCAGAGGAAACGTACGATGTCCTACCCGATTCCGGCCCAGACCACGCGCGTTGAGACGCTCGTGATCAACTCCCGCTTCATCGCTACGGCTGCTCGCGCCGATACCGTAGACGCTGCCAGGCGCTTCATCCAGGCCATCCGCGCCGAAATGCCCGACGCCACGCATCATGTCTACGCTTTCAAGGTCGGCTATGGCAGCAATGTCATCGAGGGCATGTCAGACGACGGTGAACCGTCTGGGACAGCGGGGCCGCCGGTGCTGGCCGTGTTGCGTGGTGCAGACCTGGGCGACGTGGTGGTGGTCGTCACGCGCTATTTCGGCGGCACCAAACTGGGCACTGGCGGCCTGGTACGCGCCTACACTGACGCCGCCCGGCAGGTGCTCGCCGCCCTGCCCACCGAACTCAAGATCGAAAAGAGGATGGTCGGGCTGACCATCCCCTATCACTTCTTTGAGCGCGTGCGGCTGCTGCTGGAAGCACACCGCGCGGTGATTGAAGACCAGGAATTCTCGGCTGAGGTAACGCTCTATGCCACTATTCCCGTTGACCAGCTAGAGTCTCTCGCCGCCGCCGTTCAGAATCTCACCGCCGGGCAGGTCGCCGTCGTACCCCTGGACTCCGCCACATCCTGACCCTCGCAGAGTGGCTAACCGAAACTGGCCGGCGTGCCAGTAGGGATGGGCGGACCGGCCTCCACCTCGTCTTCGGCGTTGCCGTAGACGCAGGAGTTGTACGATTTGCCGATCTCCACGCGGAAATCCACGCTGCGGTTGGGGTCGGGCTGCACGATCACCTGTGCTTCGCTGACGCGCAGAATACGTTGCAGATCGGCCAGCGCATTGCCCTTCGCCTGCCCGGTGTAGTCAAAGACAGTCGTCAGATCGCGCAACTGTCCCGCAGGTGTGCTGCTGATCTGTGCCGCGAATCCTTCCCAGGCCAGCCGGTCCCTGGCGACGCGGTCGAAACCAATGCCATAGCCCGATGCATCCACAATATCCACTGTCACCGTCTGGCGGCCCAGGCGGTTGGCCGTAGGAGGCGTCAACAGCGCGCGCACCAGCTCCAGCAGAGCCTCGCGCTTGGGCAATACCACTTCGCGCCCATCGTCCGGTGTCAGGAATGTCTCATAGTGCACCCCTGGCGTCCCGCTATAGCGGGCGATCCGGCTGATGTCCAGGCTCATGGCCAGCGGCACCAGTCCCAACACGTCGGTCAGACTCATGTCAGTCTGCACGATCTCGACCGCCTCCGGCCACAATTGCGTCACCTGGGCAAAAAGCCCTTGCTCGCGCGCCTGATACCACATGGCACGCAGCGCATCCATCTGACGCCGCCCACGATCCAGGTCATTGGTCGTCTTGCGGCTGCGCACATACCACAGAGCCATGTAGGGGTCGAGCCGCTGATGGCCGATCGGCAGGGTATAGTACTCCCAGTTATCTTCGACCGTCGGGTCCAGATCGGGCGACTTGAGTCGCCAGTCGGCAATGGCGCAGTCCACGCTGATCTCCAGGCCGCCCAACTCCTCGACAATGCGCATGAAATCGTCGAAGTCCACCCGTGCGTAGTGCTCTACTTCGATCCCGAAGTTATAGCGGAAGGTCTCCTGCATTAATCCAAAACCGCCGCCAGGGTAGCCACTCGACTCCCCCAATGCATAGGCCAGGTTGATACGATCCATGGTGTGATTGGGAATGTACACGAACAGGTCGCGCGGCACATGCCACATGGCCACGGTTCCCTCGCGCCGGTTCACCGACACCAGGATGATCACATCCGTGCGCCCCACGCCGCCACCGCTGGTATCGCTGCCCAACAGCAGAAAGTTGGTCACATCCGGATCGTTGTCCAGCCAGGGTGCTCGCTCCGGTATGGGAACGACCGGCGTCTGCAAAGGAACCGCGTATGTTCCCTCAATCACGTAGGTAGGCGTAGGTGTCGGCGGAATCGGAGAGGGAGTCAGCGTCGGCGGGACGGGCGACGGAGTCAGCGTCACCCTCACCACTTCCGATTCCACCCCTGCTGGCGTGTTGGCCTGCACCTGAGGGATGGTCGGGCGCGGCGTGTTCGTTGGAATAGGAGTCGGCGGAAGCGGTCGCGGCGTGTTGGTCGGGATGGGCGTCATCATTGGCGTGCTCGTGGGCAACACCTGCACCTGCGGGACAGGCGTAGGGCTGACTGTCACCGTCGGCGATGCCGTAGCGGTGACGCTCGGCGAAGGCGTTTCGGTGAGCGTCACCGTAGCCGACGGGGTTGTCGTGTAGGTCGGGGTGTCGGTCGCCGTCTCTGTCGGTACCACGGTCGGAAGGGGTGTCGGCGGCACCTCTTCCAGTCCCCCATCGGGCAACGGGGTCTGCACCGCCTCGCCCTGAAGCTGAACCGCCCGAAATGACGTCAGGCGCACGGCCATGGCCGTCGCAGTCGGGACAATCAGCCGGTCATAACGCTCACGCCGATCCTGGGCGCGCAGCTCGTCCCAGATTCCATTGGCCGCGTATACCGCGTAGCCCACCAATATCAAGGCGACAGTAACCGCAAAAAGAACGCTGAACACCGTCTTCACGACGCGCACCCCGGTTCGCATACGTCCCTCGTCACAACCATCTCGGCGATCCGAAGCGCCAAGTATACCAGAAGAACAGCGGGCTGCATCCGCCCAACTGAGCCGCTTGCCCTACGCCCCCATGACGTTTCTCTGGCTCTCCCTTTCGAGCGCCACAGAACGTGTTACAATGCAGACGAATCAGGACTCTTGCAGTTGCGCAGGGACACCGTGGAACAACCGACCCCAACCCATCATCACCCGCGTGTCGCGGTGATCGCCGCCTTCAACGAGGATCGCTTCATCGGGAGCGTCGTACTCAAGGCCCGCCGCTATGTAGATCACGTCATCGTGGTTGATGACGGTTCGCGGGATCAGACGGCCACTGTCGCCGCCGAGGCAGGAGCCATCGTGCTGCGACACGACCACAACCAGGGCAAGGCACAGGCGGTCAACACCGGCCTGCGCAAGGCCCGCGAGATGAACGCCGCTCTGGTGATACTGATTGACGCCGACGGTCAGCACGACCCCGCCGAGATTCCCGCCCTGATCGCACCTATCGAGGCCGGGGTTGCCGATATGGTCGTTGGCTCGCGATTTCTCGGCGTGCGCAATCGCATTCCACGTTGGCGCATCCTGGGCCAACACGTCCTGACGCTGGTGACCAACATGGCCTCTGGCGTCGCCATCACCGACTCGCAGAGCGGTTTCCGGGCGCTCTCTCAGCGGGCTATCAACGCCATGACCTTCCGACCCGAAGGCGGCTTCTCGCTGGAATCGGAGATGCAGTTCCTGGCCCAACAACATCATCTGACCATCCGCGAGGTGCCGGTCAGCGTCACCTATGCCGAGCGCCCCAAACGCAATCCACTTGGTCATGGTCTGCAGGTACTCAACGGCATCGTCGTGCTCGTCAGCCAGCACCGCCCACTCATCTTCTTCGGTGTGCCCGGCATTCTGATTCTGCTGGCAGGTATCTTGCTGGGAGTGATAGTCGTACAACGCTACAACACCTATCAGACGCTGGCCGTTGGCACGGCGCTGATCAGCCTGCTGCTGTCTCTCATTGGCATTCAGACGCTTTTCACTGGCATCATCCTGCACTCGATTCGTGCTCTCCTGTCTCCCAATGACCGCGAATGAGTCCAGAGAATGACCCATGCCTACGATCGTCTTGCGCCATGTGTATAAGAGCTACGAACGAGAAGAACTGATCCCGCTCGGACGGCGCGACGCCCCACCTCCGCACTCACCCGCCCGCGGACCTGCGTCCCTGGCGCCGCATGCGCCAGGACACACCGCCGCCCCGGAAAGCGCCAACGCCCTGGACGACCTCTCGCTGACTATCCGTAATGGCGAGACACTCAGCATTCTGGGACCTTCTGGTTGTGGCAAGACTACGCTGCTCAAGGTGATCGCTGGCCTGCTCAAGCCAGATTCCGGAGAAATCACCTACGACGGCGTCCCCCTGGAAGACATCCCCATGGCCGAGCGTGGCATTGGCATGGTCTTCCAGAACTACGCCCTCTATCCTCACATGGAAGCGCGCGAAAACATTGGCTTCTACGACATCGTCCGCCGCCAACCAGAGAAAATTCCAGAGCGCATTCGCCATATTGTGGAAGTCATGGGCGTTGAGGTGCGACACCTGCTCAGCCGCAAGCCGCCCACCCTTTCTGGCGGAGAGCAGCAGCGGGTAGCAGTGGCGCGCTGTCTGGCCCGCGAACCCAAGATTTTCCTATTTGACGAGCCGCTTTCCAATCTCGACGCTAAGTTGCGCGTCGAAACGCGAATGCAGCTCAACCGTCTGCTACGCCATTACCAGATCACGTCAGTCTACGTCACGCACGATCAGACAGAAGCAATTGCCCTGGCACATCGCATCGCCATCATGCGCGCGGGCCGTATCGAGCAGGTCGGCACCGCGCAGACCCTCTACAACGCCCCTGTCAACGCCTTTGTCGCGCAGTTTTTCGGCACACCGCCCATGAACCTGTTTCTGGGCCACGTCTACGGTAACACCTGGGAGGGCAAGAGCTTCTCGGTGATGTCCATCCGCCCTGGCCTGCGCCAGGGTCAGCCGGTATGGCTGGGCATTCGCCCGGAGCACATTGAGCTGGCATCTGCAGGTATTGCCGGACGGGTTGAATTTGTCGAACCGCTGCTCAGCCAGCAGTCCCAATTGGTGCATGTAGAACTGGCCGGGCAGCAGTGTGTCGTCCGCCTGTCTCTTGCCCACCAAGTTCACCCTGGAGATACCCTCACCATGCGCTTTCCGCCGGAACACCTCTATTTCTTCGACCGCGACACTGGCGCGCGCATCGGCTGATCGGCTATCTCCGCTTCTTGTTCATTCGTAGCGCAGCACATGCAGCGGTTTTTCGCGCATCGCCCCCCATGCCGACAGCATGGCCGCGCCAACAGCCACACCGATCGACAGCAGCATCAGCCATCCCAGAGTGCCGAATTCGATGACGCGCCGCACGTCTTCGGGCGAGGGTGTCGCCAGCACGACCACAACGGTCACCACCAGCCCTACCCCGCCGCCGATGAGGCCCGCCAGCAAACCAATCAGGCCGTTTTCGACCAGTAGCATGGCCAGCGCACGCCAGCCCTTCAGCCCGATGGCCTTCATCACGGCGATCTGCCGACGCCGCTCCTGCACGGCCAGCGCCACCGTGTTGGCGATGATCGCCGTCCCTGCCACCAGCGCGAGCCACGCCACCAGGGTAGGGATGGCGTTGAGCTGCTCCAGCAAGCTCTGAGCAAGCTGCGTCAGCGCATCGAGTTCAAAGGTGATCACTCCTGGCACGCGCGCCAGCGCTACCATCACCTGATCCATATAGCGCGGGTCGCTCTCGTCCACGAGCGCAATTGTGGCCGTGCCCTGCGGTTTGACCGTGTCGGGCAACACACCAGGTGGCAACACCGATAGATTGCCCATCTCTTCCAGGCCCGTCTGTTCCGATTGGCGCGACACAATGCCCACCACGCGAAACTGCAACAGCACGTCGTCGGCCTGACCCAGCCCATTCTCGAAGAGGAACTGCAGACTGTCCCCGGCCTTGATGCCCAGCCGGTCCGTCACAAACGACTCGCGCAGCATGATCCGGTGTTGACCTTCGTCGCCGGGCATCAAGGGTCGTCCGTCCACCATCTTATAAGACGGCATGTCGTCCAGCGTTTCACGCTCGATCAGGCCCAGAGGGATACCCCGGCTCGTCTCAAAATCAAACTCTTCGTCGGACTCAGAACCTCCGTCGCGTCTCCAGAAAGAACGTACATCCTCACCATTGAGCGCGACCAGCACGCCACGATAGGTCGTCACCTGCGAGTATTCCAACACCCCCTCGGATGCATCCAGAATGGCAGCCACCTCCGGCCCATGGCTGGCCGTGCGATCGGCGATGAGCAGGTTGCCTTCGACTGTCTCTCCCAGTTGTATCTCCAGGATATGGCTGACCGCCCCGGCAGTGAGTGTCACCAGACTCAGTCCGGCTACGCCCACACTCAGACCGAGCAAGGTCAAAGCCACACGCGCCCGTCGTCCGGCCAGTTCGCGCAAGACCAGCCGTGCATCGGCGCGGTAGTTACGTTGGAGGAGCACCCACCACCCCAGAAATGTCGCTCCAGCCACACTCCCCGTCACCGTAGCGATAGGCCAGGCAAACAATCTGGCCAGCCAGGCACTGGCGGTTATGACGGCTGTCCCCAGTAACAACGCCGAAAGATGCCGCACTGGGTCGCGGTCGTGCGCTTTCCGCCAGGCGACTTGCTCACCGCGCCCTGTGATAGTCGGATGACCTTCTCTGCGCCGCTTCCCCCACACGATAAGGCCAATGAACCCCGTGATTCCTGCCGATGTCGCTCCCAGCCCACTGCTGGCCAGCGTACTGGCGACCGCACCGCCTGTGACCAGTGCAATCAGCAGCAGGCTTGCCACACCTGTCATGAACGCGGAAGGCATCCTGGACACCAGCCATACCAGCAGCCAGTAGCCGATATAGACTGCTGCCAGGACGGCCAGCGCCCCCTCGACCAGCACAACGCCTGTGGAGAAAGGCGTCAGTGTCCGCCATAGAGACGTCTGCCCCAGCAGGCTCTCCAGGGCAATGCCGGAGACCGCTCCAATGACTCCTCCGACTGTCAGCCCCGACGTGGTCAGCGCGAGCGCCCGCGCCGCCCGCTGCGCATACCGGCGGATCAACCAGGCCACCCCAAGTGTCAGCGCCAGCCAGGTTAGCGCCCAGCCAGGCTCACCGCGTCGCAACGCACCGACTACGGAAGACGCCGGCTGATCATTGCCTATGCCAAAGGGCCGCCAGACAGCGCTGAGGACAAGCACTATCACGGAAGCGATCGCCGCTCCGATAGCCAGCGCACCGTAACCCCACAGAATCCGTGCAACGGCGCTCTGCAAGCCCGGCAACAGCCTTCTGCGGGGCACACTGAGAACCGAGCCGCGCCGATTGACCAGAATCGCTCCGGCAAACAGCCCGATCAGCCCTCCTCCGCCAGCCAGCATGACTTCAGGGCCGAAGGAGAGCGCATCCTCGACGATGGAACTGACCAGCAAACCCAACACCGCGATCATGGCGGCCAGGACCAGCAGCGTCTGTACCAGCCCTGCCGGTGGCATCTCTGCGTCGTTCGGACGGAGCACGATCGCCGGGCGCACCTGCCCCGCGATGAGCGTAGGCATGAAGCCAAACAGCGTGGTCATGATCACGCCCAGGAACAACCCGCTGACCATTGCTGCCGGATAGAGCCGCCATTCGAGCGTCAGCGCGAACGCTTCCTCGCCAACCCCGCGCACCAGGTAACTGAGCACCACTCCCACCCCTGTCCCGACGATGCTGCCTATGACCCCCATCAGCAGCGCCTCGACCAGGAACAGCAAGGTGACGCGATATGCCTTCAGTCCCAGTGTCTTCAGCACGGCGATCTCCAGCATGCGCCGGTTGACCACAACCAGCATGGTGTTGACGATGCCGAT
>DDBP01000080.1:10057-10328 GCA_002332795.1 Anaerolineales bacterium UBA2029
CATGGTGTTGACGATGCCGATCCCGCCGATCAACAGCGACGACAGGCCGATGGTCAGGATCATGTCGTCAATCACGCCGGCAACTTCTGTATTTTCCTCGGCCAGCTCCGGCACGGTAGAGCGGCTTAGCTGATCGTCAAAGGAGGACTCGCTCCCCAACCGTTCCTGCAAATAAGTGACCAGACTCTTTTCAACCTGCTCAATATCACGGCCCAGAGGGACTTTGACAAACACCTGATCGGGCAGTACCGGCTCGTTCAGCCATTGCAGA
>DDBP01000052.1 GCA_002332795.1 Anaerolineales bacterium UBA2029
CCAGGTGATCATCCTGGGCACCGACGCCATCCCCGAAGCCCTCGACGCCGTCCGCGACGGCAGCATGGCCGGTACCGTCGCACAATACCCCTACGAGACGGCCTTTATCGCGGTCGAAAGTGCGATCAAGCTGGTGGAAGGTCGCCCCATCCCCACGCGCATTGACGCGCCCATCCGTCTGCTGACCGCCGCTGACCTGAAGTAGCGCGCCTGACCATCGGTGGGCCGGAGGAGCCTGTCTTCTCCGGCCCTTTTTGGTCAGACGAGCTTCCGACCGGACGGCAGGTTGCGGCAGGCCGCGTTGTGCGGAGACGGGCTGCCCCCCGCCAAGCGTTGCCAGAGAACAAGACCGCCCCCAGCCGAAGCGTTTCGACTGGGGGCGGCGACAAGAGGTCGGGAGTATCTCAAGCGGCTGCGCGACAGGCGTTGTTCACTTCCTCAGGCAGTGCACTCCCCCGCGCTCCGTGTCGCCAGAACGGCGCAGCTTTGGCAATGTCGTGTCACTTACGGCTCAGAAAAAGCTGCTGACAAAGGCCAGATACCCCTGGCGACCACCTTGTTTGTTCCACAGGCTGATCGACTTGCGGATCCGCTTCAAACAGGCCACGATCTCATCGAGAGTCTTCGGGCTCAATCCCAGTCCCTGCAGCTCAGGCATCCCTTCGCCCGGCAATTGCGGTTCTCCCAGCCACCAATCGCACATGAACTTCACCGCCTCGAAGACTTCCTGCTCCAGGGGTTTCAAGGCAATCCGGGGAGCGGGTTGGTTCCTGCTGCGGGCCTGATAGACGCAAATCAGCCCGGCCAGGGCATTGTCCACCTGGTAGTCGGTCAATTCGTCGTGATCGCGGAAAACGCCCACGATAGCGTGCTCGATGTTCTGCAGCACGTTAAAGTAGCGGTCTTCAAACCTGGGAGTAAGTTCCATGATGAGTTCACCCTGTCACCCTGAATCCCTCGCGCGTTGTTGAGACCATACCCGACAATCCGCATTCCTGGTATTCCCAGAAAATCATCCAGTCCACCAGTTGCCTGCCGCATGAATAGTCGTTTATAATGAAACTACTAGTTCGAACTAAAACTACCTGTAGTTGCCCGGCCAGGGCAGAGAGGGCGAACATGGAAGAAGAAGTTTCTGCAAGAGCAGTACCCCCGCCCCCAAGCGTCCCTTCCCGCCTGCCGCACACCATCGAACACGCCGATTTTGACTACCATTCCCGCCACGATCCCCATCGCCGGGCCTCCGGACTGGCGGACATCATCCTTGGTGGGCAGGACGGGCTGGTGAATGTGCTCGGCGTCATCCTGGGTGTCGCCGCGGCCACCAGCGACGCGCAGATTGTGCTGGTCGCCGGTCTGGCCGCTACCTTCGCCGAGTCCATTTCCATGGGGGCGGTGGCCTATACCTCCACGCAGGCCGAAGCCGCCTTCTACGAGAGCGAACGGGCGCGAGAGTACCGTCACATTGCGCGGGTGCCAGAGCTGGAACGTCAGGAGATTTACGAGATTTACCAGAAGAAAGGTTTTGGCGACGAACTGCTCGACCACATCGTGCAAACCATCACTGCCGACCAGGACACCTGGGTTCAGGTCATGATGGCCGAGGAGCATCAACTGTCGCCGACCGACCGTCAACATGCACTGCGCGCCGCGCTGGTCGTGGGGTTTTCGGCGGTGATCGGTTCGCTCATTCCGCTGCTGCCGTTCGTCTTCCTCTCGGTCAGGGTGAGCATCGTCGCCTCAATCCTGCTCTCGGCACTGGCGCTTTTCATCGTGGGAGCGTATAAAGCGCACGTCACCGTCGGGCGGCCCGGCAAGAGTGGGCTGGAAATGGCCATCATTGGCACGGTGAGCGCTCTGGCTGGTTACCTGGTAGGGCTGCTGCTCAAGGTGCCGACGTGATCGGCACGGCCCCTGTCGAATGATTGCCCTGGAAAACAAACGGTTGGCGCGCGATCGTGCCAACCGTTGGATGCGTGCAAAAGGTGTCAGGCCGTTTGCCGCGCTCTGCTGCCCCTCACCCCTCGTCCCCCTCTCCCTTGTGACTGGCGTCGCAGGTCGAGAGGACTTGCCGGCTCTGGCACGAGTGCTCTCAGTTTGCCCGCCTGGTGGGCCTGAGGAGGCCGGGAGTTGCGGGGTGTGAAGTGCATGACACGCTCCGGCCCCACTCAGTCCCTCGGAACAACGTCCAGTCTCAAGGTGATGATACGCTTGGGAGGAACTCGCAGCGCCACACGGCCTTCGGCATCTACTGCCAACGCTTCGCCGGTCGGCTCCTCCAGCAAATTGGCGAATCTGACCTGCGTCACCGGGATGCCAAACTGAAGCTGCCCCGTCACGGCTTCCTCGCTGCTGTTATAGAATCGGGCGATAATCCCCACCCCCTCTTCGGCGGGCTTGAGCGCCGTCAGCACCAGTTCGGGTGGATACAGGGTGAACAGCGTCAGCGCTGGCGGCAGGGACCCATGCGTCGTCTCAACTGCCACGCTACGCAAGGGGGCGACGAACGCATAGGCCAGATGCGCAGCCTGATTGAGATCGAACGCGCCGCCGAAAGGAATGATGCTATACTCGAACGCCGCCGGGCCGAGACACTGCGCGCCGGGTGTCGCGCGCTTAGGCCCCGCGTGCCCCGGTCGGCAGGTGAGATCGTCCAGCGAGAGCCAGCCCACCGAGCGCAGGAGCGTCACGGCGATCGTGGCCTGCGCGCCCTCCTGCATCAGCTCATATTCGGGCAATCCGCGCGTCGCCACCAGCAACCCCCGCCCGCCCTCCTGCACTGCCGTGAAGGCGCGCTGTGGCGCGGTAGGAGCTGGTTGTTCGGCCCAGCCTGTGGTGTCGGCGGGAAGCTCGACGCGCCGCTTCAGCCGGTCGAAGTGCCCATCCACGATGGCTGTGTCGCTGGCGCAACCGGTCGGGAACAGGACGCGCAGCCGATGATTCATAGCCTGGTTGTGCAGTTCGGTGCGCACGTCCACGCGACGCACGCCGGGCATGACCCGCACCGTGGTCGTCACCGGCATCTCGACTGTCTGTGCGCTGCGCCCATCCCGATCCGGCGTCAGATCAGCGGGCAGCGCATAGACAGTGCGGATGACCAGGCATTGTCCAAAGGGGCCGTCGTCCACATACTCGACTCGTACCGGGCGCAGCGGCGTCGTGACCCGCACGTCGTGCGCAGGCGAACAGTAATTGTACTCGTCGCCACGGTCTCCGCCGTCTTCCAGGCGATTCAACCCACGCAAGACGCGGCCCGTGCTCTTCTCCAGCAGCGTCAGCGTGCCGTCTGGAGCTACCTCGACGCGGAACCATTCGTTCTCGATGGCCGGCTGTTGAGCAGCATCCGCCGGACGCGGGGCAAAGGTGCCCGAAGCCATTGCCTGGGGCACGGCAGTCAGCCGATAGCACGCATAGCCCAGGCCGAAGACATCGGTCGCCACGAAGGACAGCCGTTGATTGCCCACCAGGTGCGCCGTGATTTCGAAACGCTGGCAGCTCTGCACGCGAGGATCGCTGCGCAGTTGCCGCACCAGACCGGCAAAGCTGCCGATCCGGCCCGTGTGATATTCCGGCAACTCCATTTCCAGTCGCACGTGTCCCTCGCCCAGCCATACCCGCACATTGTTGATCAGGCGGCCCTTGTAGAAGCCGACCTCGATCCTGTCCAGCAGCGCCTGCCACTCCTCCGGCCCGATCGCCATCGTCTCGGAAGACGACTCGGTCTCGTCCACCGCGCGGTAGGGCACAGCTCGCCCCTGCCCGTCCAGCAGTTGCCACCCCATCCCTGAGCCAGGCCAGGAGACCGTCACTTCCACCGGGCAGGTTTGCGGTTGCGCCAGAGGATTGTAGACCAGCACCACGTAGTCGGATTTTGCCGAGATGGCCGCCAGGGTCGGCGGATCGGGTTCGGGGTAATCCGCGCGGGCGGGCAACTGCGCCGCATCAATCTGCCGGGCCAGATGATCCAGGCCCGCCTCGGTGACCTCATGGGCGATCTGCTCGCTCCAGGCGAAACGGGTGCGCATCTCCTCGTGCACCTGATCCACCGAGCAGCCGCAGATGGAGTCGTGCGGGTGATTCTCGATCAGGTAACGCCAGGCGCGCCACAGTTCTCCGCGCCGGTCGCGCCCGCCACATAGCCACGCCAGCGCGCTCACTGGCTCCGCGTAGCGTTCCAGCGCCGTCTCACAGGCGTGATTGCGCTGTTTGATCCACATGCGTGCCGAAAGAACCCCTGGCAACACCGGCGTACGCTTCGGCGAACGCAGTTCACCCTGCACCACTGGTAGATTGGCGCTGTCGCCCAGGTGTGCCTTCACCCTGGCGATGTGATCCGGCAGCGTGCCGTGAACCAGCACGGCTCGCCCAGCCAGACGCTCATTGGCCGCAGCGATCAGGGCGGGCAATTCCGGCTGCGGCATCATGTGATCGGTGCCATTCAGCAGCAGCAGGTTCGGCGTGTGCGCGTATGGGGCCAGCCGTTCGATCTGCCGTTCCACAGCGCGGGTGAACGCCTCCGGCGTGGTCGGTGCCCAGGCCAGGTTGCCATAGCCTTCGCGGAAGTAGATGGTCAGCAGGCGCGTGCCGTCGGGCGCTTCCCACCACAGTTCGGTCGGCTCGTCACTCAGGCCGCGCTGCAACGCCGCCGCTTCCAGGCCGCACCCCGCCAGAATTTGTGGCAACTGACTGATATGCCCAAAGGGATCGGGTGTGTAGCCGATGGGCAGCCGCGCCCCAAAGCGCGCGCAGACCTTCGCTCCTAGCAATAGATTGCGCACCGTCGCCTCCGGGCCGACCAGAAACTCGTCCGGCAGGATGTGCCAGGGGCCGATGAACAATCTGCCCGCCGCGATATGACGACGCAGGTCGGCTTCGCGCTCCGGGCGCATTTCCAGGTAGTCTTCGAGCACGATCGTCTGCCCATCCAGCAGGAAGCTGTGATAGGCCGGGTCGCTGTCCAGCAGGTCGAGCAACTGATCGATTAGCTCTACCAGCCGGAAGCGAAACACCTGGAAGGGCTGATACCACTCGCGATCCCAGTGCGTGTGCGAGACGATCGTAAGGTGGTAGGGCGTTGCAGTCATAGCGGACCATCACTCACTTCAGGTAGAGGGGATTCGTCAGTGCCTGGACGATGTTCCCCGTCGGCTCATCTTCCACGACCTGTGCCCGCACATAAGGCGTCTGCGCAACCGGCACGGTCGCATCAAAGGCTTGATCTTGCTCAGAAATGGTCATTCGCGCCACTACACCCTGAGCGGTGCATAGCTCCAGCGTCAGCCCGGCCCCGTTCACCACGCGCACCCGCACGGTCAGTCGCCCGTCGGACGGGCGCGCGACGGTGTCGCCCATCATGGCCTCCCCGCTGGAGAGGTACACGCGCGCGCCATCCGGCGCATCGCTGATGAAGGCATGGCCTGCCCGCAGCCCGGCCAGGATGCCCCTGGCCGTGAGGCATTCCGGGCAGTAGACCCAGGTCGTCGGCGTGCCGATGCGTGCAACATGGGCCTTGTGCAGGAAGTGCGCGTCGCTTCCGCCCACGGCCACCAGCCGCTCACCAGCCCGCAGGCGACTCTCCCAATAGGCCAGCGCCTCATGGTTGAACAGTTCCCAGGGGCCGTTCCACACCTCGATGCAGTGCTGACCGGTGATCTCCTTGAATTCCCAGGGTGGGCCAGCCGTGCGAGGATGGTTGCAGGAGGTCAGGTAGCCCAGTTGCACCGCGCGGCGGATGGACTGTTCCATCAGCGCCGGACTGAGCGTGCGAAAGTCAATCCACTGATCCAGCCCCCAGACGTTCCAGTGGCCTTTGTAGGTGGTCACTTCCACACCGGGGATCAGGATCAGGTCTCCAGGGTCGAGCCGGGCCAGCGCCGCCAGGTGACTGATCGAGTTGTGATCGGTGATCGCCAGGAAGTCCAGCCCCAGCGCCTGCGCCGCTGCCACAATCTCGCGCGGATCGGCGTCGCCGTCGCTGTGCCAGGAGTGGCAATGCAGTTCCCCGCGATACCAGCCGTCGGGCCGGGCGGGGGGCGTGCCCTGCCTGTCGTCCAACCCCAGCAGACGCGGGAATTGCACCTGCTCTCGCTGCCCCTCGCCGATCAGGAAGCGGAGCGTGATTTCGTAGTGGCAGCCATCCGGCGCGCTCTTGTAGAAGCCCAGCGAGATATGCCAGCGTCCCGCTTCCAGTGGGCCGGGCAGGTAACCCGGCGTGGCGTCATCTGCCGTGATGAAGAACTCCCGCCGCGCGCTGCCCGTCCAACCGCGAAAACCGGCCCCCGGATACTCGGCCCCGCGTTGATCGAACAGGCCGATATCCAGCGTGTTGCCGCCAGTCAGCAGCGGATCGGAGGCTATCGCCTGACTGTAGGTATAGCTGACCTCCAACCGCTGCACATGCGGAGGCATGTCGAATGGCACATTGTAATACTCGCCCACCTGCTCAGGGGAGAGATACCCCTGCAGCACCTGAGTAACCCACTGCGCCCCGCTCATTGCAGCAACTCACCATCGCTGCCATAGAGGAATGTCCGCGCCAGGTCAAACCGCAGCCAAACCGTCTCGGCCAGTTGCGGCGGATCGTCCTGGAACAGGCGAGCCGAAACCAGTTCGCTGCCCACCTGCGTCACCACCAGCCATTCGCCGCCCAGAGGTTGCACCGCATAGACCTGACTGGGAATGGCCCCAGGCACCTGTGTCGGGCTGATGGAGATGTGCTCCGGACGGATGCCCAGCGTGACCTGCGGACCGTTCTTCGCCACCGCACGCCAGCGGTCGCGATGCGCTGCGATGTCCAGTGTGTAGTCGTCATCGAAGATGATTTTGCCCGCCGCCAGATCGACCCGGCAGGGCAACAGGTTCATGGGCGGGCTACCCATGAAGGAGGCGACAAACGTGTTGGCGGGACGGCTGTAGACCTGCAGCGGATCGCCGATCTGCATGATCTTGCCGTAGTTCATCACCACGATGCGATCGGCCAGCGCCATCGCTTCCGCCTGATCGTGCGTCACATAGACCGCCGTGACGCCCACTTCGCGCTGCAGGTGTTTGAGAAAAGCGCGCGCTTCGAGGCGTAGCTTGGCGTCGAGGTTACTCAGCGGCTCGTCGAACAGGAAGACCTGTGCCTGATGCACCAGCGCCCGCGCCACCGAAGCGCGTTGCTGTTGCCCGCCGGACACCTGAGCCGGGCGCCGCTGCAACAGGTCGCCGATCTGCAGCTTCTGCGCGACCTCCGTCACCCGGCTCACCATCTCCCGCCGCCCTACCCCGCGCACCTTCAGGGGATAGCCGATGTTGTCCAGCAAGGTCATGTGCGGATAGAGCGCGTAGTCCTGAAACACCATCGCCACATCGCGTTCGCGCGGGGGCAGGTGTGTCACTTCGCGCTCGCCAATCTGAATGCGCCCGGCGTTGGGCACTTCCAGACCGGCGATCAGGCGCAGCGTGGTGGTCTTACCGCAACCGGATGGACCGAGCAGCGCGACGAATTCGCCATCCTGGATGTCGAGCGTCACGTCGTTGACGGCCACCAGGTCGCCAAAACGCTTTGTCACGTGTTCAAGCAGTATCTTGGCCATGATAGGGATTGTCCGGTCAGTCAGGATTTGATGCCGCCAAAGAAGCGAAAACCGAAGCGCCAGTTCACCAGCAGATAGAGCACCAGCACCGGAATGCCATACAGGAACGCATAGGCCGCCACCAGCGTGTGAATGGGGGTTCCGGCCTCGCTATAAAAAGAATAGAGTGCTACCGACGCCGGCATGTTCTTGGGATTGCGCAACATCACCACCGGAATCAGAAAGGCACCCCAGGCGTTGACGAACGTCCAGATCGCCACTACGGCCACGCCGGGGCGAATCAGCGGGAAGGCGATGTCGCGGAAGATGCGCAGCGGGCTGGCCCCGCATACGATCGCCGCCTCCTCGTAGGAGCGCGGGATGGAATCCACGAAATCGCGCATCATGAAGATGGCCGCGGGCAACAGGCCCCCCGTCATGACCAGGATCACGCCCAGGTGCGTGTCAATCAGACCCAGGTTGTGCGCCAGCAGAAACAGCGGCACCATCGCCGCTGTGCCGCCCACCACGGATGAGAACAGCATCAGCACATAGACCAGGATGTTCTTGCCCGGCAGCCGCGTACGCGACAGACCATACGAGGCCAGCGTCGCCACAGTGGACACCATCAACATAGCCCCGCCGGCGATGATCAGGTTGTTGCGAAACAGCGCCCGGATGGCAAAGCTGTTGTCGAACACCTTGCGGAAGTTCTCCAGCGTGGGATTGGCGGGAATCTCGACGGCGAGCGTGGTCTTGGGCGTGAAAGGCGCGGTGAGCAGCCACAACAACGGCACGGCAAAGAACCCCGCGAAGACCAGTGCGAACAGAACCATGAACGCTTTGCTCAGGCGCGACTCATACTGTCTCATGAGGTCACCTTCTGGCGTCGCAACATGAACAGATAGCCCATAGCCAGGGTGAGGTTGATCAGCATCATCACCACAGCGATGGCGCTGCCCTTGCCAAACTCAAAGAACTTGAAGGCGGTGCGGTAGGTGTAGATCGAGACCAGTTCGGTCTTGAAGGTCGGCCCGCCCCCGGTGAGCAGGAACGGCGTGAACACGTTGAACGTCCACAGCGTGATCAGGATCAGATCGGTCAGGATATGCCCGCGCATCAGGGGAAAGAAGATGTCGCGGAACTTGCGCCAGCCCGACGCACCTACCACGTCTGCCGTCTCAATATACGACGGCGGAATCGTCTCCAGGGCGGACGAGAAGAGCAGGATGGAGAACGCCGATCCGCGCCAGGTATTGAAGATGATGATCGAAAGCAAGGGGTGATCGAACAGCCAGTCCGGCTTGCCCAGCCCGACGGCGCTCAGAATGGTGTTCAGCGTCCCTCGATCTACGTCCAGGAAAGCACTCCAGGCAAACGCCACCACCACTTCCGGGATGATCCAGGCCAGCACCGCCGTGGTGAAGACCAGTTCGCGCAGAAAGCCCTTGCGCCGATAGAAAAACCAAGCGACCGTCAGGCCGACGACCGCCTGCCCACAGATGGCCGACCCCAGCACAAAGCGCGACGTGATCCACAGCGCATTGCCGAACTCGCCCAGGCGCATCCAGCGATCGGTGTCGAACAGCCGCTCGTAATTGGCCAGCCCCACGAACTCTGGATGAGCCGCAGTCAGGCCGGTCAGGGTGCGGTTGGTAAAGCTCAGATAGAAAATCCAGAAGAATGGCAATACCAGGAAGATCGCCACAAAGAACAGCGCAGGCGTCAGGAAAGCCACGCCGACCCTGCCTGAGAATACTCCTGGCCGTTTTTCCACGGTCTTGTCTCCCCGTAGCGGATTGAGAAGGGGGCCAGACTGCACGGAGTCCAGCCCCCATGGTGCGACGGCGTTACTCTAGCGGAATGCGAATGACGTTTTCTTCGCCGACCAGCTCGGTGACTGCCTCAGCGTAGGCCTCCATGGCCTCCTCAGGCGACATTTCGCCAGAGACCACGCGCTCGGTCATCAACTGCGCTTCGTAGGAAATCTTGGGATAGGCAGGCAGCATCGGGCGCACCGTCGTCAGGGGCAGCAAGGCTTCGGCCATGGCCGACATGACCTCGTCGCCAGCGACCGGGATGTCGTCGCGGAAGCTGATGCGCGGGTTGACCTGCTGCCAGAGCTGCTGCATCTCATAGCTCGACATGTGCGCCAGCAACGCCCACGCTTCTTCGGGGTGCTCGGTGTTGGGATTCAGCACCCAGCCCGTGCCGCCGGAGATGGTGACGAAGTCCTGGCCCTTGTAACCCGCGCCCGGTTCTTTGGCGGGCATCTTGGCCCAGCTCACCACCGCATTGCGGGTCTCCGCATCCAGATGATTGAGGATCGCCGAGCGCCAGAACCAGTCGCCCTCGACCAGCATGGCGATCTTGCCCTCCGCGAACGCGGCGAACGAGCGGTCGCGGCCATCGGCCAGCAGTTGCAGGCGGGCATCGCCTAGCTTCTCATCCACGTAGACCGTCTTGTAGAAGTTCAGCGCGTCCAGGATGGCCGGGCTGCTGACGATCCACTTGTTCTGCTCGAAGTCGTACATGTGATGGCCCGCGCCCAGCAAGACCATGAACCAGCCCTGCATGGTCGTGGCTTCGCCCATGGCGGTACCGGCGTTGATCTGCAGCGGAGTCTCGACGCCTGCTTCCTTCAGCTTGCGGGCGGTCTCCAGCAGCTCTTCCCAACTGGTGGGCTGCCAGGGCACTTCGATGCCCGCCTGCTGGAAGACATCGGTGCGGTAGAAGATTTCGCGCACATCGGTGCCCGCTGCGATGCCGTAGATTTTGCCCTGATAGCCGAGAATGGCCTGGATACCGGCAGGAATGTGGCTCCAGCCTTCCCACTCGTTCACCACTGGCCCGGCAACCTCTTCGAGCGGCTTGAGCAGCCCCGCGTCCACGAACTCCGGCACCCAGAAGCCGTCGAACGCGAACACGTCATGGCCAGAGCCGACGCCCAGGTCGAGTGCGTACTGCTCTTTGAGCTGCTCGTCGCTGCCGCCGAACTCAACCAGTTCGACCTTGACATTCTTGCCCTGGGCCGCCATGGCCTCCTCGAACGAGGGGATCACGCTCTGGTTCAACCAGTCCACCAGCACGGCGTTGACGCCACCTGCCACGCAGCGGCAGGTGATGGTCAGGCGGATTTCCCCTTCCTGGGCCAGCGAGAGAGAGTTGGTTGTGCCCAGCAACAGGGTCAGGACTACCAGCAATACCAGGAACTTTCGCTTGGACATGTCTTTTCCTCCGAGGATACTTTCATTTACCTGTCGCAAAAAGCTGAGTCTTGTCGAGGGAACAAACCGAAAACTACTCCGGCTGAAGACGCCTCCTTTCTCATGTATTTGGGCCAGCAGCAGTGGCACCGTCGGGAGCAGCCGTAGACCCACGGATGACAAGCTGAGTGGGCACCAGCGTGTAGATATCCAGGGGTGCCTCGCCCTCGATGAGAGTGAGCAGTCGGCGGGCGGCTTCCCGTCCCATCAGGGCGGTGTTCTGCGCGACAGTCGTGAGAGGGGGATCGGTGTGGGCAGTGAATTCGTGGTTGTCGAACCCTACAATGGATAGATCGTCGGGGACGCGCAGCCCGACACGATGGGCCGCCCGCAGAACCAGCAATGCCACCAGATCGTTCATGGCGAAGACGGCGGTAGGCCGGTCGGGGGTGCTGAAAATCTGCGCCAGCCGCCCCACGTCCTCGTGATCGGCGATCTTCTGAGCAAAGCGCTGGTAGTTGACCGTCTCCACCGGCTCGCCCAGCGTGATCATGGGCAGAGGTTGCAATCCGGCGCTGACCATGGCGTCACGGTAAGCCCGGTAGCGTTCCGCGACTGGCAACAGGTCTTCCACCGGCGGCCATGCCGCGAAAGCGATGCGCCGGTGCCCCAGTCTCAGCAAGTGCTGCATGGCCTGCCCGGCCCCGTCATAGTTCTGGCTGGTGACGCACGGCAGGTGCAGGCCGCGAATAGGGCGGTCGAGCAAGACCACCGGCACCGAACACGACGGGTCGGCCACATACCGCGGATAGGTGCTGTCCGCCACCGGCCAGAGCAGGATACCTGCCACGCCTTCTTCGCACATGGTGCGGATGAGCCGGTTTTCTTCTTCGACGCGGCGCTCGCTCTGCGCGAACAGCAGACGGTAGCCCCTGGCCTGTAGAATCTTCTCTGCCCCATCCAGCAGATGCCCGTCAAAGGTGTAGCGAAACTCGGCGGCGATGTAGCCGATGATCTTCATCGGCGTCGCCGAGGTACGCACTTCGGCCACAAAGGTCCCTTTGGCCGGAATGCGATAGATCAGCCCTTCGTCCAGGGCCGATTGCCAGGCACGTTGTACAGTCGAGCGACTGATGCGCAATTGCGCGGTGAGGGCATACTCGCCGGGCAGTTGCTCATGCGGCTTTAGCTTGCCGCTGAGAATGGCGTGTCGCAGTTCGTTGAGGAGCTGCGTATGGAGCGGGATGGGGCTGTCTTTGGATATCGTAAACATATCTTGTCATAACTTGTCCGGACAAGTCCTTACCATCAGCATAGCACGCTCCAGGTGTGGAGTCAATAGATTGAAGTGCTTGACTCGCGCTACAAGTTGCTGTATGCTGATTGCAAGCGCTTGCAATAGATTTGCAATATTGCCCCTGTGTCACCCCAACGGCTGCAAGCGCCCCTGATTTCGTTCATGCGCTGTGTCGTGACTGAGCAGGGTTTGATCCCATGCGACCAAGTCTGATCGAAATCGCTGAACGCGCCGGAGTCTCCACGGCCACGGTCTCGCGGGCGCTCAACGACCGCCCTGGTGTCAACCCGGAAACGCGCGAACGCATCCTGCGCATCGCCCACGAGATCGGCTATGCCGCCAATAATGCCGCCAGGGGACTGGCTACCTCGCGCACGTTTACCCTGGGTTGCATCAACTACCGCCGCGATCCTCAACCAATCTCCAGCTATCACGTACACATTGTCGAAGGTATTGATCGCGAGGCGCGACAGCGCGGCTACCATGTGATCACCACCTTTGTGGACGCGGCGGGCATGGCCGACGCGGCACAGCTCAGCCTGATCGCCGAACAGCGCGTAGACGGCCTGATCCTGGTCGGCCCTGCGCTCAAGCCATCCTTCATCATTCAGTTGCGCAACACACGGATTCCGCTGGTGCTGATTGACAATTTACTGGAAGAGACCGACATAGACGCCGTGGTATGCGACAATGTGGGCGGCACCTACCGCGTCACCCGACACCTGCTGGAAGACCACGGCTTGCGTCGCCTGGTTTTCCTCTCCGGCCCGGCCCATTGGTTTAGCAGTCGCGAGCGCCGCCAGGGCTACGAAAAAGCGATGCACGAGGCTGGCCATCAGCCGACAGTCATTTACATGCCCGATACCACGGTCAATACGGGGCACGCGGCCATGATCGAGGCGCTGGAGCGCTACCCAGACCTGGAGGGCGTGGTTGCGGTCAACGACGCAACCGCCCTGGGGGCTATCCGCGCCTCCAAGAAGTACGGACGGCAAATTCCCACCGACCTGGCCGTGGTTGGCTTCGACAATGTCACGTGGGGGCCTTTGCACGACCCACCCCTGACGACCGTGCGCATGTTCAAGTACGAGATGGGCATTGAGGCAGCGCGACGTTTGATAGACATGATCGAGCGCGGCCCCATGCCCAGCTTTGTGTTGCGCCTGAGCACGGAGGTGATCCTGCGCGAATCGTGCGGGTGCCCTCCCTCTGGCGAGACGCATGACGACGATTATGGCAGCTAACAGCGCATCGAACAGAGCACTTTCAGCCAGAAAGGAGACTCATCCGAATCAAGATACCCCGATAGTCCATCGTCCGGAAACTTTCAACCACACCTGACAGAAACCAGATTCTTGAGGAGGTCAAGCAATGAAGAAATCTCTGCATGCGATGGTCTTACTCTTGCTCGTGGTTGCACTGCTGCCCCTTTCGGCAATCAGCAGCCCGGCGCGCGCCCAGGAGAAAGTCACCCTGCGCGTGACCAACTGGGCGGGCGTAGAGGAAGCCGCCGAGTTCCAGAAGATTGTAGACGCGGTCAATGCGGCTTCTGAGACGTTCGAAATCGTCTATGAGCCGAAGCCGTCCGATTACTACACGCAGTTACAGACAGCCCTGGCCGGCGAGACAGCCCCAGACCTGTTCTGGCTGGACCAGGATCATATGGCCTGGGCCTACGAAGGTGTGCTGCTCGACATTTCTGAGTACCTGGCCAACGACACCCGCGACGTAGCTAACCCCGACGACTATTTCCCCGGCGTCTGGCAAACGGTAGCGTTGGCAGATGGTGTATACGGCCTGCCCTGGATCGCACAACCTGTGGTGCTCTACTACAACAAAGACATTTTCGACGAGATGGGCGTTGAGTACCCCACAGCCGATTGGACCTGGGATCAGTTCAAAGAAGCGGCCATCAAGCTGACCAACGAGAATCACTACGGCTTCACCATGAACGGCTGGCCGCCGATCCACATGTTCATCTGGTCGTTTGGTGGGGAAGTGATCAGCGAAGACCTCAAGAGTTCGCCCATTGACACGCCCGAAGCGATGGCTGGCGCGGCCTTCTACGCCAGCATGATCTACAACGAGGAATGCTGCCCGTCGGAACAGACCATCGCCGAGCAGGGCTTCGCCGAAATGTTCAAGGCCGGAAAGGTCGCCATGTTCATGGGTGGCGCGGCAGATGACCTGGACCGTGTCGAAGGGTTGAACGTGGGCATTTCGCCCGTGCCCAAAGGCGTGAATGGCGAGAACATCACCTTCGCCTGGACGGCAGCTACCGTTATCAACGCCAAGACCAAGTACCCCGATCAGGCTTACGAGGCGCTGGTGGCGCTGACCGAGGGCATTCACAACTGGAAGATCGTCTCGCCGCGCATCTCGCAGGCCAACGTTGAGCATCTGGTTGCTTCGGAACCGCGCAAAGCGGCCAATGCGGAAGCCATCATCGCCGCCGTGCCGTACATGCGCGCCTTCCGCATCATCCCACGCTTTGGCGAATGGAGCACCATCTTCTGGGAAGACTTCCAGGCTCCGCTCTTCCACGGTGAAGACACCGTCGAGAATCTGGCTGCTGACGCACGCATCCTGCTGGAAGACGTGCTGCCCAAGTAGCCTCACACCAGGCTGCCAGACAGCAGGGGCGGCAAGCCGTCGCTCCTGCTGTCTATCCTCTCAGGGGGAGGAACGACCCATGACCGGCGACCCCGGCGCCTTCGCAACGTATTACCCGACCCTGCTGCGCTATCTGGCCGTAGCAGCAGGCCTGGGAGTGTTGATGGTTGGAGTCTACCGGCTGCTGCGCAGACTGGGAGTTAAGCGAGAACCGGCGACCGGTTTCGTGCTGGTCCTGCCCTGGATAGTTGGTTTTGTGGCATTCATCGTCTTCCCAATCGGGCTTTCGTTTTACCTGAGCTTTACCGAGTACAATGTCTTGTGGGACAAACCTCGCTCGCTAGAAGACCCTCTATTCAATTACAAACGCGCCCTATCTATCAAAATTGTCGAACTGCCCGAAGGTCAGCGCCCCTTGCAGGTACAGGGCGTTCTGGAATCGCCTTCGCCCGAAACCGTACGCTTTCGCGAACTGGATCGCATCCGCTGGGGCAACAAGACATACCTGATCGGCGCAACCGACCCCTATTTTCTTAAGGCGCTCTGGCTGACGCTGCGCTACGCCGTCTTCAGCATCCCATTGGGACTGATAGGGGCGCTCTGTGTAGCGCTGTTGCTCAACCAGAAGGTGAAGTGGGTTGGCTTCTGGCGCACCCTGTACTACCTGCCCGCAGTGCTCCCCGCCGCAGCAGTCGCCTTGCTATGGTTCTGGATCTTCGCTCCCACCAGCGGCCTGATCAACAGCCTGCTCAAGCCCCTCTACGAGCTGCTAGACATGCAACCGTTGGGCTGGTTCACCGACAAAGACCTGGTTCTGCCATCGTTTGTGATCATGGGCTTGTGGGGTGTCTTCGGAGCAAACACGGTGATTCTGTTGGCTGGGCTAAAGAATATCCCCGCCGAGTTATACGAAGCGGCAGCCATTGATGGAGCGGGCAACTGGATGAAGTTTCGTCACATCACCATTCCCATGCTCAGCCCGGCGCTGTTCTACAATCTGGTTACCGGCACCATTGCGGCGCTGCAGATATTCACGCAGCAGGCTTTCATCCCCACCAATCGTGACGACGGCTGGTTCGTCAACTGGTTCGTCTACAACGAAGCATTCAACTTCGGGCGAATGGGCTATGCCTCAGCATTGGGCTGGATGCTCACCCTGTTGATCATGCTGCTGACCCTGCTCATTTTCCGCTCGTCTTCGGCCTGGGTCTTCTACGAAGGTATGCGACGCGACGAGGGAAGGGGATAAGCCATGGCCGCCGAAACAACCCTATCTCGTGTGGGGGTGCGTGAGGCTCGCCTGGGGCGCTGGCAAAAATGGCAACAATGGCTCCAGCGGGCGATCATCTATGCGCTCCTGCTGCTGGGGGCGTTGATCATCCTGGTGCCGTTCTTCTGGATGGTGTCCACGTCCTTGAAAGTCGAGAAACACCTCTTCGATCAGCCGCCACAATGGATTCCTGATCCCATCGCGCCGGAAAACTATATTGAAGCCTGGGAAAAGCTGGCCAGTATCGCCCCTGGCCTGACCTTCTGGCGCATCATGGGCAACACGCTTTTCATCACCGGCCTGGCCATGTTCGCCGAGATGTTCAGCGCGTCTCTGGTAGCCTACGGCTTTGCGCGATTCGAGTTCAAGGGGCGGGATGTCATTTTCTTCATCATGCTCTCGACCATGATGATCCCGGCTACGCTGACGCGCGTCCCCACTTTCCTGATCTGGAAACGACTGGGGCTGCTCAACACCTACGATCCCATGACCGTTCCGGCCTGGTTTGCCTGGGGGCCGGCCTATGTGTTCCTGCTGCGGCAGTTCTTCCTGACCATCCCTCGCGAAATGGAAGACGCCGCCGCCATTGACGGCGCGAACCCCATTCAGACTTATTTCTACATCATGTTGCCCCTGGTCAAACCCGCCTTTCTGGCCATCGGCGTGCTGTCGTTCCAGGCCAACTGGAACAACTTCGAAAGCCCGCTGATCTACCTCAACACGACACAGATGTTCCCGTTGATTCTGGCGATTCAGTTCTTTCAGGAATCGCTTTCCAAAGAAGCGCCCAAATGGCACTACATGATGGCCATGGCAACGATGATGGCCGTGCCCATCCTGGCGCTGTTTTTCGCCGCTCAGCGCTATTTCATCGAAGGGCTGACGGTTGGCGCAGTGAAAGGGTAGATGCGGCAATGACAGGCAGACGGCAGTGGACAGGCTATCTGATCGGACTGGTCGGGCTGATCGTCATGCTGGCCGGTAGCCGTGTGACTGCAGTAGGCGGCCAGGAGGACATCATGCGAACAGGGCTGATCAACCTTGAGCATCTGCGTTTTCTCACCGAGCCAGTACGCTTCAACGGACAGCCGATGGCCATTGTGCACATCTACTCCGAATATCCCGACTACGAGTGGGTGGACGCTGCCGGAGAGGGTATTGCCGCCGTAGATGACGTGGCACGGGCAGCCATCGTGTATCTCTGGTACTACGAACTGACCGGGGACGAGCGCGCCCTGGACAACGCCCGCCTGTGCCTGGAGTTCGTGCGGTACATGCAGACGGACGATGGCGCCTTTTACAACTTCGTGCTGGACGACGAGGGGACGATCAATACCGAGGGCCAGACGAGCTACCGGTCACTGGGCTGGTGGGCTGTGCGCGGACTGTGGGCGTTGGCCGAAGGCTACCGCGTCTTCCGCACCGTTGATCCTGCCTACGCCGCTGAGTTGCAGACCAGTTATCAACTCACCGAGTCCGCTCTGGTCGCAGCCCACAGTGAACACTACGGCGAGTACAATCTGGTACATGGGCTGCGCGTGCCCGCCTGGATTCCCAATGGCTCTGCCGACCAGGCCTCAGTCGCCTTGCTGGCGCTGACCGCCTACTACCGCGCCAATCCCAACCCCCAGACCCAGGCGCTGATCGAGTACATCGCCGACGGTATCGCCCAATATCGCCTGGGCGACAGCCTGACCTATCCCTTTGGCATGCACCCGGTGACGACCAACGCGCCTGGCTACTGGCACGCCTGGGGCAGTCATCAGGTGCACGCATTGGCCGAGGCGGGCGCGGCGCTGGGCCGCCAGGACTGGCTCGCTTCGGCAGCCGCGGGAGCCGATACGTTTCTGATCCGTCAGCTTGTCTTCGAGCGCATCCGTGAGATCGGCGTCCTGCCTCGCCGCCTGAATCAGATCGCCTATGGCACCAACATGCTGGTGCAGGATTACATGGCCCTCTACCGGGCCACCGGTGAGGAGCGCTACGCCCGCCTGGCTGGCCTGGCCGGCTCGTGGTACCTGGGCAACAACATGGCAGGTGTTCCCATGTACGATCCAGAGACAGGGCGCTGCTTTGACGGGCTATTGGGGCCAGTTGAGTGGCGCGTCAACCGCAATGCTGGAGCCGAGTCCACCATCGAAGCCCTGATGTCACTGCTGGCCATTCAGCGCAGTCCGCTGGCCGAGCGCTACCTCAACTACCGTGAAGTCGAGGTGCGCCCCTATATAGTGGTAGAAGCGGAGGCGGGACGCCCCTCCGCAGGCAAGCCCGATCTACGCACCCGTGACTGGACAGGCGAAGCCTACTTCAGCAATGGACAGTATTACAGTCTGGGCGCAGGCGACGAGCTGACGATCCCCATCCACATCGAACAGGCAGGCGACTATTGGCTCTACGCCGCTTATCAGCGCGAAGCGATCGCCTCGCGCGAACTGCAACTGGTAGCACTGCGCGCCCCCCAGCCCCCGCAGATCGACGGTGTACTGCATGAATGGGAGGGCGTGCCGTCCTTCGCCGCCAATACTGCCCGTCAGTTCCTGCGCGGGGCAGCACTATGGCGTGGCCCAGACGTGGACAGTTTCACCGTGCAGTTTATGTGGGACGACGACATGCTTTATGTCGCTGCGACGGTGCGCGACCCTGTACATCAACAAGAATCGATCGGGCCTGGCGTATGGCGACAGGATGCCCTGTGGGGCTATATTGATGCGACCGGTCGCGGCACCCGTCTGAGCGCCAAGTTCACCCTGGCCCAGACCCCACAGGGACCTCAAGTCTGGGACTGGATCGCCAGCACCTGGCTACCCAATGCCCGCCTGGCCTGGCAACCATTCGAAACGGGCGACGGGTATATCTACGAAGCGGCATTACCCTGGCGGTCGCTGCGTGTGGATGCGCCGGAGTCGGGCAAAGTAATCGGCGTAGAGATCGGGCGCGGCGTGGGTGGCGATTCCTTCCTTGACCTGACAGGCGCTGATCCAGATACGGCAGCAAACCTGGCCGATCTGATTCTGATCAACGATCTGAGCGATCTGGAAGCGCTGGGCGGGGCAGAAGTGGTACTATCGGGTGGTGAACGAGCCATTGCCCTGGCGGTCACCGTAGACGAGGGCGAGCCGTTGGTATTGCCCGCAGCGACTGCCCCCGACCGGCGTTATCTGTGGCTGGACCGAATGGCGACCACACCGATCTATCTGGAAACAGGCGAGCACACGCTGCGCGTGACCTATGCAGGCAGCGAAGTAGCCCGTCGTGTGGTGGTAGACGGCTTCTTGATCCAACCAGTGATTGCGCGCCGTGTCTTCGCCGGCCCAGACGGAGGACGGCTGGTCTTGACCTTTGATACGGTGACAGGCATAAGCACCCTGCAAGAAGAGTGAGGCATCCTGGTGAGTTCTGCGCTGAGGGTGACCTGGGAAACCTTGCGCGACTGGTGGGATAGCATGGTCGGGCTGGCAACCTTCAACCTGGTGTGGTTGGGCCTCAGCCTGACCGTGATTTTGTGTCCACCGGCCACCGCTGGCCTCTATGCTGTCACCAACAGCCTGGCGCATGGCAAAGGACAACGCCTGGGGGACTTTGTTGAAGCTGCGCGGCGCTATGCCTGGCTGAGCTGGCGTTGGGCGTTGATCAATGTGGTGCTGGGGGGTGTGCTGGCAGTGAATTTTGCATTCTACGGAGCGGTCGAGAGCACGGCGGGGGTGCTCATTCAGATAGCCCTGGTGAGTGTGGGCATCGTGTGGCTGGTGATGCAATTCTACACATGGCCGTTTCTAATCGAGCAAGAACAGAAGCGGCTACGCCTGGCCCTGCGAAATGCCTTGTTTCTCAGCCTGGCCAACCCGCTCTATACGCTACTGCTGCTGGTCGTGGCCGGCTTGGCGATCGTCTTCAGTCTGGTGGCCATCCTGCCGCTGGGCTTTTTCACCATGAGTTTTCTGGCGCTGCTGGGCAACCGCGCCGTAGTCGAACGCCTGACCCACTACGGCAAACTCCCGGCAACGGACGTCGCATCTGCTTCAGGAGACAACCTACTATGACTCAGCCGATCAAGTTAACCCGCTACCCTGGCAATCCCATACTGGTCCCCTCGCCTCATAGCCCGTGGGAAACCGACAACGTCTTCAACGCGGCGGTGGTCGAGCGCGACGGTCTGGTCTACATGCTCTATCGCGCCCAGGGACTGGATCGCATTTCGCGCATTGGCTGTGCGATCAGCACCGACGGCTACCGCTTCAACCGCCTGAGTCAGCCTGTCTTAGAACCAGCCACCGAGTTCGAACTATACGGCGTCGAGGACCCGCGCGTCACCTTCCTGGACGGCATCTATTACATGCTCTACACGGCCTACTCACCACACGGTGTGCGCATCGCTCTGGCCCGCAGCACCAACCTGATTGCCTGGGAACGCATGGGCATTGTGTTGCCGGATGAGGACAACAAGGATGCGGCCCTGTTTCCGCGCAAGATCGGCGGACGCTATGTCATGTTCCACCGCCGCCCACCAGATATCTGGATCGCCTACTCTGACGACTTGCTGCACTGGACGGATCACCAGGTGGTCATGAGTCCGCGCCCTGGCACCTGGGAAAGCGTGCGCATTGGCGCGGGTGGGCCGCCATTTTACACCGACCATGGCTGGCTGGTGTTCTATCACGGTTACAACGAGCAACGAGTATACTGCCTGGGTCTGGCCCTGCTCGACCTGGAAAACCCCGCCAGGGTGATCAGACGCCAGGATGCCCCCATCCTCTGCCCCGACGCTCCCTGGGAGTATTGGGGTGATGTGCCCAATGTGGTCTTTACCTGCGGGGGAATCGAGACGGCGGACGAATACCGCATTTACTACGGCGGGGGTGATCACGTGATGGCGGTAGCGTCAGTGAGCAAGCAAGAAGTGCTGTCCTTCCTGCAAGGCTGACAGCCCCCTGACTTCATATCAACTCCATACGACAAACGGGGCGCTGCGGATTTCAGCGCCCCTCTGATGTCTCGGCACCGGCAGTGGTCAGCCGCCCAAATAGGCGCGCTGCACTTCCGGACTCTCAACCAGCTCCTGGCTGGGACCCGACAACACGATATGGCCAGTCTCCAGCACATAGCCTCGATGGGCCAGCTTCAGCGCCATGTGCGCGTTCTGCTCCACCAGCAAGATCGTCTTACCCTGGCGATTGATCTCGGCCAGAATTTCGAAGATTTGCTGGACAAGAATGGGAGCCAGCCCCATAGACGGCTCGTCCAGCAGCATCAGATCGCCGCCGGTGACCAGCGCACGACCGACCGCCAGCATCTGCTGCTCCCCGCCCGAAAGCGTGTCGCCCAGTTGATGGCGCCGCTCCTCCAGGCGCGGGAAATAGCTGTACACTCGCTTGATGCGCTGCTCCAGTTCTGCCCGGCTCAACTGAAAACCCGCCAGACGCAGGTTTTCGTAGACAGTGAGGTTGCCGAAGATGCGCCGTCCCTCCGGCACCAGCACCACGCCGCGCTTGATGATCTCATGTGCGCTCAGGCGGGCCAGGTTATCGCCCCGATAGACGATCTCCCCCTGCGTCGGGTGCTGCAGGCCAGCGATGGTATTGAGGATGGTGGACTTGCCCGCGCCGTTGGCCCCGATCAGCGTGACGATTTCGCCTTCCTCCACGTCGAAGGAGACGCCGTGCACGGCCTTGATGTTGCCGTAGGACACATGCAGGTCGCGAACGCTGAACAGCATCAGTGCACCTCCGCCTGCTCGCCCAGGTAGGCTTCGATCACCCTGGGGTTGCTCCGGACTTCTTCGGGCGTGCCATCGGCGATGGTCGCACCGAAGTCCAGCACCTTGATCCGCTCGCAAATATTCATCACCAGGCGCATCTGATGCTCGATCAACCAGATCGTCAGGTGGAACTCATCGCGGATCCAGTGAATGAACTCCATCAGCGCGCCAATCTCGCGCGGATTCATGCCTGCCGCCGGCTCATCGAGCAGCAACAGCCGGGGCTGCGAGGCCAGCGCGCGCACGATCTCAACACGGCGCTGCTCGCCATAGGGCAGGTTCTTGACCGGCTCGTGCGCGTAACGATCCAGCCGGAAGAGCCGCAACAATTCCATCGAGCGTTCCTCGATTTCGCGTTCCTGGTGCCGGTAGCGCGGCAGGTGCAAGAAAGCCTCGGCCAGGTTGTAGCGAATGCGGCTGTGATGCGCAATGCGCACGTTGTCCAGCACCGACATCATGTTCCACAGCCGGATCGTCTGGAAAGTGCGGCTGATGCCCAGCGCATTGATGGTGTGTGGCGCTTTGCCCACCAGACTCTGGCCCTGGAAGATGATGTCCCCCTGAGTGGGGCGGTAGACGCCAGTGATCAGATTGAAAACGGTCGTCTTGCCCGCGCCGTTTGGCCCGATCAGCCCAATCAGTTCCCCCTCTCGAATCTCCTCGTTCAGGTTGTCCACCGCGAGCAGCCCGCCGAAGTAATGCGAGAGATTCTTAATCTGCAGCAGCGTCATCGCTCGCCTCCTTCAGTGCCACCCTGCCCCCCTCTTCCCTGATGCCGCGCAGGTTGAGCGAGACCTCGCGGAAGCCAAACAACCCTTGCGGACGGAAGAGCATCAAGAAGATCAGAATCAAGGGCACGACTACCCATTTCAGCACCGCCAGCGGGCGGAAGGCTTCGATGAGGATGGTGAACAGCACCGCAGCGATCACCGAGCCAGAAATGCTGCCCATCCCCCCCAGATAGACCATCACCAGCGCCTCGGTGGATTTGAGTATCCCGAAGACGCCGGGGTTGACATAGGCCAGCACGTGCGCAAACAGCCCACCAGACATGCCAGCGATGAACGACGACACCATGAAAGCCACCAGCTTCACCTGCCGCGTGTTCACGCCCATCAGCTCAGCCGCGATCTCGTCTTCGCGGATGGCGACGATGCCCTTGCCGAAAGTCGAATTGACCAGGCTGTAAATGGCAAACACCGATAGCGCCGTCAGCAGGAACACCCAGCGCAGGTTCGTCCACAAGGGCACACCGTTGAGGCCGCGCGGACCACCGATGGCCTCGATGTTGTTGATGACACCGGTCACGATGAAGTTGACCGCCAGGGTCACGATGGCCAGGTAATCGCCGCGCGTGCGGAACGAGGGGAAGGCCACCAGCAGACCGGCCAGCGCCGCGGCCACTCCGCCGGCGATCAGCGCGATCAGGAAGCCGATGGGCAGTGCCCAGTCCGGCATGGAGAGCACCGCCTGGCCGAACACCGGCTCGTCTACGAAAAGCCACATTGTCAGGATGGACGAGATGTACGCTCCCACAGCCATAAAACCAGCATGGCCGACGGAAAACTCGCCCATATAGCCGTTGACCAGGTTCAGGCTGATCGCCAGCATGATATTGACGCCCATGTAAATCAGCACCAGTTCGCGGTAATCGTTCAGCGCGCCCCAGCGCGATACCGCCCCGTAGAGCACGACCACCTGCAGGGCCAGAGCCGCCCATGTCGGCAGGCGCAGCAACAGGGCGTTTGCGGGCCTGCGCAGCAGCAAGGCCACTACCAGCAACGGGACGATGAAGATCAACAGGTCGTACTCCACCACGTGCAGCAGCACTTTGAAGAAGCCCGGTTCGCGCGCGCCATGCGAGGTGAGCGCATAGATGAAATCGTCACCCAGTTGTCGCAGCGCTTCCCACGACGCCCGCAAAGGTGCATCAAAGCGATCGGTGGGCGATGGGAAAAGCGGTGCCAGAATGCCAGAGAAATCTAGCTTGGAAAACGGCTCCAGTAGCTCTGTGCTACCGAACAGGCCAGGTACCCGGCGAAAACCCAACAGGCGGGCGAACGCTTCGCCTTCGCGGCGTTCCAGTTCGATCGCCAGCACGCCACCGACCAGGTAGGCCAGCACCGGCACCCGACTCAGTTGCAGCGAGCGGACCCCTGCCCGCAGCGCGTGCCACAACCAGGCGAAGGGCATGCGCCAGCCCCACGGCAGCTCCAGCGCGCCCGTAGCCGAGCCAGGGTTCGCCGGAACGCGCGTCGCCCTGCGCTGCAAAGCGGACAGTGCCACCAGCATCAGCCCTGCTGCCAGGGCCACCACAAAACCGGCCTGCACATGATCGGTAGCCGCAGTCTTGGCGTTGACGTGATCCTCATAGAAAAAGGTGCCATAGTAGTAACCGACCAGCATCAGGCTCACTGCCAGCGACAGCGTTGCTGTGCTGCGCCTGTCCTGCGGAGCAGCCAGGCTCCACAGCACCAGGCCAATTTCGACGACCGCCGCCAGCGGTACGATGATCAAAAAAGTGTTGGTGATCCGGGCCGGAACATCCAGCGATTGGCTCAGCAGTTCATAGGCGGTGG
>DDBP01000187.1 GCA_002332795.1 Anaerolineales bacterium UBA2029
TGCCGCACCATCGCCGGTAACGCCTGCTGCACCTCCCCGCGGTGCGCTCCCCACAGCATGGCCGGCTCTTGTGGCCAGCCAGCCCGCTCGGTGCCATCGCGCAGGGCACGCAAGGCGCGCGCCACCAACACCCGACACATCTCCGTGCGGTAGGCCGCGCCGCTGCGTACGTCGTCTATCGGCGTAGGCGCTGCCGCGGCCAGCCGCGCCGCCTCGCGGATCACCTCGTCGGTCAGACGCTTGCCTTTCAGATACTGTTCGGCCACCGGTACCCGCAGGATCGTCGGCGCGACGCTTCCCAGCGTGATCGCCGCGCTGACAATCACCTCACCGTCGAAACCGAGCACGACCGCCGCATTGACCACCGAAATCGCCTGGGCCTTGCGCAAGCCCAGCTTGAGGAAGATACCGCGCTCGTTGCTGGCCAGCGCCGGGAAGGTGATGGCCGTCAGCAGCTCGTCGGGAGCCATCGCTGTCCGCCGCACTCCCTGGTAGAAGGAGGGAAAATCGAGCGTGCGTTCGCCGCGCGTAGAGGCCAGCGTCACGGTCGCGCCCAACGCCCACAGCGGAGTGATGGTGTCGTTAGCCGGACTGGCCGTGATGACGTTGCCCGCCACTGTGCCCCGATTGCGAATCTGCGGCGCTCCCACGCTCCAGGCTGCCTGCGCCAGAGGCAAGGCGCGCTCGACAATCACCGGGCTACCGACTACCTGGTTATGGGTGACCAGCGGGCCAAGCTGAATGGTGTCGCCATGCACCGTGATATGATCCAGGCCCGGCACGCGGCTGATGTCAATCAGTGTGTCCACGCCAGGCCGTTGCCCGCGCTCCAGTTCCAGCAGCAAGTCTGTTGCACCGGCTACGATACGCGCCCGTTCGCCATGCTGCGCCAGCAATTCAAGCGCTTCGTCTATGGACGTGACGCTATAATAGTTTTGCCACATGTACCAGTCCCTTCGCTTGTCTGCCTTGTCGAAAGCTATAGTAGCACACTCACCGGCAATTGCCTAAGACCATCCATCCTGCTCAGCCGATGTCAATGAGCATATAGGGATTGACGTTGAGCACCGTCGTGCCCAGGTATACCGTTTGCCGTGTACGGCGTCTGTCCCAGGTGTCCACGTGCCCGTGTAGCAGATACATGGGCCGCCCCAGACGAATCAGGGTGCGAAATGCCGCAAAACCACGGTGCGCCCGGTCGTCAGGCAGATCGTGAATGCCGCGCGGCGGCGAGTGCGCCACCAGCACGTGCACGCCATAGCCAGCCCACAGGCGACGAATCATCATCCGCGGCAACAGGCGCAGCACCCTGACCATCATCTCCTGATCCGTGTATTGCGCTGGCCCCTTGTTGTAGGCAATCGAGCCTTCTAACCCGGCGAACAGATAGCCGTGATAGCGCACAAAGCGCAGATGCAGGTTGTCCCCGCCCGGCGGAGAAACAGCATAACTGGTGTCGTGATTGCCGCGCACGAACAGCAACGGCACGCTGAGCGTCGTTCCCAGGAAGTCCAGGTAGTGAATGGGCAGATCGCCGCAACTGACCAGGACATCAACCCCGCCGTATGCCTGCCGGAGGTAATCTACGTTGTGCAGTTGCGGCTGCACCACATCGCTGACAGCCAGAATTTTCACGGCTTCCTGTTCACTGATCACTCTGCACGACCTGTTTCATCGGCGGAGACCAGCGCAACGGCTGACCACTGCCACCGCGCTGCACCTGAATGATCTCTGCCAGAATGCTCACCGCGATCTCTTTGGGCGTCTCCGCCCCAATGGATAGCCCGATCGGCGCATGGACGCGCTCCAGATCGGCCTGCGACACACCCTGCGCCTGCAACGTCTCCACCGTCAGCGCCCAGCGCCGCCGACTGCCGATCAGCCCGATGTAAGGCGCTGGCGTCTTCAGCAACGCCGGCAGCAGCATCTCGTCCACGCTCAGCCCGCGCGTCACTGCCACCACATACGTGAAGGGCGTGACCGCGACTCTGCTGATCAAGTCCTCAGGAGCGGCTTCGACATAGCCATCCATGCCAGGAATCTGCTCCGGCGTAGCGTAACCGGGGCGGTCGTCGCAGGCTATCACGCGATACCCCAGCCACTTGGCCAGTTCCGCCACCGCTTTGCCCACATGCCCGCAGCCGATCACCAGCACCGTAGGCGCGGGCATCAACGGCTCCACGTAGACTTTCACCGTCCCGCCGCACACGCCCGGATCGCCCGCCTCCAGATCGGCCAGGTTGTATGTGAACATCCGACATTGACCATCGCGCATGGCCGCTTGTGCTTCGGCGATGACCAGCGCTTCCATTTGTCCCCCGCCGACCGTGCCCACGATCTGTCCGTCCGGCCAGACCAGCATTTTGCTGCCAGGCTCTCGCGGCACCGATCCCTGCGTTTCTACCACAATAGCCAGCGCCGCAGGGCGACCTTCGCGCTGTGCAGCCAGCGCTGCTTCCAAAACAGCCTGATCCTCACCCATCATTCATTTTCCCAGAGACTCACGCGCTTTCCCGCAAAGCCCGCCACACCTTCTCCGGCAAGAGCGGCCCATGCGTCAGACGAATGCCCGCCGCATCGTACAGCGCGTTGGCCAGCGCTGGTCCGACGCCGTCCATGGGAATTTCCGCCACTGCTTTGGCCCCAAATGGCCCGCTCGGCTCGTAAGTCTCGATGAAGATGACGCCCATCTGCGGCATTTCGTCCGCCCGATAGATCTTGTACGGCCCAAAGCGGGGGTTTGTCATGCGCCCGTTTGCGTCAAAGGCCATCTCTTCGCAGTGTCCGTAACCCAGCGCCTGCGTCATGCCCCCTTCGATCTGTCCACTGGCCGTCAGCGGATTGACGATTACCCCGCCATCCACCGCCATCACCATCTCATCTACCGTGAACTGACCGGTTTCGGTGTCCAGCGTCACCGTCACAAACTGCGCGGCAAAAGGAGGCGGTGACTCTGGGCTGACATAACTGGCCGTCGCCATGATCTGATGTTGCCGTTCGTGATGCAGGCTGTTGAGCGCAATGTCGCGATGGCTCACGCTGCGACCATCCGGTGCATGGACAGCCCGGTCGCGCAGCACCAACTCGTCCGGCGTCACTGGAGGAAAGTCGCCCGCCTGATTGTTCAACATCCGGGCAGCCACTTCGCGCATCTGCGCCGCCACCTTTTCGGCGGCCAACACCACCGCCCGCCCGGAGACATAGGTCGTGCTCGACGCATAAGCCCCCTTGTCGAACGGCGTGAAGTCGGTGTCCGACGAGTAGGTGATGAAGTCCTCCGGCTCGCAGCCGAGCACCTCCGCAGCCATCTGCGTCAGCACCGTGTCCGAGCCAGTGCCCAGATCGGTCGCGCCGACCAGCAGGTTGAACGAGCCGTCATCATTGATCTTGATGCTGGCCGCGCCCATGTCCAGGCGAGGGATCGCCGTGCCCTGCATGACCAGCGCCACACCAATGCCGCGTCGCAGATGCGGCTTGCCCGGCACACGGTGCCAGTCCGGATTGTTGAAGCGCTCGTGCCAGCGAATGGCGCGCGCGCCCTGTTCCACACACTCCGGCAGTCCGCAAGACTGAATGATCTCCGGCACCGCCTCGCGACCTTCGCTCCAGGCTTTGCTGGCAGGGTACTCGTCTCCAGCCTTCACCGCATTCTTCAGGCGGAACTCCAGCGGATCCCAGCCCATCTCGCGGGCGATCCACTCCATATGCTGTTCCACCGCCCAGAACCCCTGCGGCACGCCATACCCACGATACGCGCCGCTGGGCGGCGTGTTGGTGTAGACCACATCCGCCGTGAACTTGATGTTCGGCGCATTGTAGAGCGACATAGCCTTGTGACCAGTGTTGCCCGCCACTGTCAGCGCGTGCGACCCATACGCCCCCGTATCGCTGAGCACGTACATCTGGTTGGCGACAATGCGCCCGTCGCGCGTGACACCCGTCTTCACGGTGATATACATGGGATGGCGCGAACGACTGGCGTAGAACTCCTCCTCGCGCGTGTATTCCAGCCGCACCGGCTGACCTGTCACGATGGTCAGGTGCGCGCAGATATCCTCGATCAGCACTTCCTGCTTGACGCCGAAGCCGCCCCCGATGCGCGGCTTGATCACACGGATGCGCTTTTCGGGCAAACCCAGTACAGGAGCAAGGATGCGCCTTACATGGAAAGGCACCTGCGTGCTGGTGCGAATCACCAACCGGTCGTTTTCGTCCCACCAGGTGACAACTACGTGCGGTTCGAGCGGCGTTTGCTGCACTTTGGGGCTGTAATACGTCGCCTCGAAGATGCGATCGG
>DDBP01000144.1 GCA_002332795.1 Anaerolineales bacterium UBA2029
GTCTCGACGCGACGATCGAGATTGCGCGGCATCAGGTCGGCGCTACCCATGTAGATTTCCGGCTGTCCGCCGTTGGCAAAGTAGTAGATGCGGGTGTGTTCCAGGAAGCGCCCCACCACGCTGGTCACCCGGATGTTCTCACTGATCCCTTTCAGCCCAGGACGCAGGCAGCAGATGCCTCGCACCAGCAAGTCCACGCGCACTCCCGCCATAGATGCTTCGTACAACCGGCGGATCAGGCGAGCGTCCACCAGAGCGTTCATCTTGAGAATGAGGCGTGCTTCTCGCCCCGCCTGCGCGTGCGCAATCTCGCGGCACAGCAACTGATCGAATTGTTCGCGCAGGTACTCCGGCGCGACCAGCAACTTGCGGTATTTCGCCTCCGGCGCGTAGCCAGTGAGGCGGTTGAACAGTTCGCTGGCATCGCTGCCCAGGTCAGGTCGGCAGGTCAGCAGACCCAGGTCGGTGTAGATACGGGCTGTCGTTGCGTTGTAGTTGCCGGTGCTCAGATGCACGTAGCGGCGTAGCCCGTCTTCCTCACGCCGCACCACCAGCGCCACTTTGCAATGAGTCTTGAGGCCTACCAGGCCGTACACCACATGCACCCCCTGGGCTTCCAGCTTGCGTGCCCAGACGATGTTGTTCTCTTCGTCGAAGCGCGCCTTCAATTCCACCAGCACGGCCACCTGTTTGCCGTTTTCCTGGGCTTCCAGCAGGGCGTGCACAATTGGTGAATTGCTGCCCACCCGGTACAACGTCGTCTTGATGGCCAGCACCTGCGGATCGTGCGCCGCCTGCCGGAAGAACTGAATGATGGGCAGAAATGAGTCGTAGGGGTGATGCAGCAGAATGTCCTGCTGGCGAATGGCTGCGAAGATGTCTTCGTTGCGGACAAGTATCTCTGGAACCGCCGGCACAAAGGGCGGGTCCTTGAGGGCGGGAATGTCAAGGGCGGCCAGCTCGAAGAGCTGACTCATCCCCAGGGGGCCAGGTAGCTGATAGATCTCGGAGCGCTCGATTCCCAGGTGCACTTTCAGCAAATCGAGCAGCGCAGGAGGCATGTCCTCCTGCACTTCCAGGCGTACCACTCGCCCAAAGCGGCGCTGACGCACGCCCGCCTCGATTGTCTCCAAAAGGTCAGATGCTTCGTCTTCTTCAATTTCCACATCAGCATTGCGCGTGACGCGGAAGGGGTGCGCCTCCAGGATTCGCATGCCTGGGAACAGTACCTGAAGATTGGCGGCGATCAGCTCTTCCAGAAAGACGAATTGCAGGTGCTTGCCACTGCGCTTGCCCTGGTAACGCTGCATCACGTCGTGCACTGGCACCAGGCGAGGCAGCGTCTGGGGCACTTTCAGTCTGGCGAAGTGTTGTTGCTGAGCGCGGTCTTCCAGCAGCACAGCCAGATTGAGGCTGAGATTCGAGATGTGTGGAAATGGCCGTCCTGGATCAACAGCGAGAGGCGTCAGAACAGGGAAAACCTCGCTCTCAAAGAACAGGCGCAAGGCCTCCTTGCGATCCTCTGGCAGGTCGTGAAAGGGTAGAATCTCCAGATGGTGTTCCTTCAGGCGCGGGATGATCTCGTCGCGAAAGCAGCGATATTGGGTCTCAAGCATCGGCAACAACCGCTTGCGAATCGCTGCCAGTTGTTGCGCCGGGGTCAGGCCATCGGGAGGTGTTTCGGTGACGCCTGCAGCTACCTGCTCGCGCAACCCTGAAACGCGGATCATGAAGAACTCGTCCAGGTTGTTGGCAAAGATAGCCAGAAACTTCACTCGTTCCAGGAGAGGTATCGCCGGGTCAAGCGCCTCTTCGAGCACGCGGTAGTTGAACTCCAGCATGCTGAGTTCGCGGTTGATGTACAGCCTGGGGTCGCGCAGATCGAGGCTGACTTCTTGGGGTTGCTCTTCGCCAACAACTGCCTTTGCCATGGTATGTTTCCTGCTACCAAAGATGGCCTGAGGATGGGTCATAGACGCTATGTACAGCGATGTTGTTCAGAGTATAGCATGGAAGCACTGGAGCGCGGCGTTTTCCAGGCGAGCCAGCAGAACGAGCATTGACGCTTCCCTGGGGCACGGCTATAATAGCGCACGCGCTGTGGGGAACTATCCGCAGAAGCATCCTTTCGCAACCAATTTTCCCCGTTGGGGCGGCTGTATGTCAGTTGAGCTACCAACGGCGGCAAGCGAAGATTGGAGTATTGCATGTACGCAATCGTTCGGACAGGTGGACGGCAGTATCGGGCCGAGCCGGGACAGTTGATTGACGTTGAACGGCTGCCCTATGAAGAAGGTGCAACCGTGGAGTTGACCGATGTGTTGTTGGTCGCTCCCGACGAAGGTCAGCCATTGATTGGTCGCCCAACCGTTGAAGGGGCGGTGGTCAAGGCGACCGTCGTCGAGCAGGGCCGAGGCCCCAAGATTTTCGTCTGGAAGTACAAGCCGAAAGAGCGCTATCGTCGGCGTCGGGGACATCGGCAGTACTACACCCGGCTTCGCATTGACAGCATCGCGGGCGTATAGGTGAGCGCTTAGCGGGGACGAGGAGAACAGAAACAATGGCACACAAAAAAGGTGGCGGCTCGACTCGCAACGGGCGCGACAGCGAGAGCAAGCGCCTGGGCGTGAAGCGCTTCGGCGGTGAGTACGTGGTGCCTGGCAATATCATCGTCCGTCAGCGTGGAACCAAGTTCCACCCTGGCAAGAATGTGGACATGGGCCGCGACTACACCATTTTTGCTACCGCCGAAGGCTACGTGGTCTTTGAAACCTTTTCTCGCGGTCGCAAGCGGATCAGCGTCTATCCTGAAAAACCGGGCGCCCCGGCGACCCCTCAGGCGTAGACTTCGCCCGTCATCGCGATATCTTCAGGTATACCGCCACGCATCCCCTCTGGCAGGGAACCGTGGCGCGAAAGGTTGAGGACAGAGAATGCGTGAGAAAATCCACCCTACCTGGTACCCTGAGGCGCTGGTGATCTGCGCCTGTGGCAACACCTGGACGGTCGGGGCGACTGTGCCGGAAATCCGCACCGACGTGTGCTCCGCCTGCCATCCCTTCTACACCGGCGAGCAGCGTATTGTAGACACCGAAGGCCAGGTAGATCGCTTCGTGAAGCGTTTGCTGGAGCGCGACCGCAAGCTGGCGGAAGTCGAAGCGCGTGCGCAGCGGGCTACTTCTCCGGAAGTGCCGATCGCCGAGCTGGGCCTGGAGAAGCGCTACACCAACATCCTGATCGAGAATGGCATCGAGGTCGTCGGTGATCTGCTGGCCCGTTGGCAAGAGGGCGGCGACGAGGCCATCCTGGCCATCCCTGGCATCGGTCGCAAGGTGCTGGCCGACACCAAGAAGCTGCTGCGTGCACGCGGCTATCAGATTCCCGGCGAAACCGCTGCCGAATAGCACGTGCACTCCCTTCTGACCTTTGGGGCAGGTTTTCTGGCAGATAACCTGCCCTTTTGTTTGATGGTAGAATTCACCCTGAATCGTGCTTCTGAAAGAGGGGACAGCGGACATGAAGCATCACAGTGGCCGCGTTGAAGTCATCTGTGGCAGCATGTTCAGCGGCAAGACAGAAGAACTTATCCGGCGAGTGCGGCGAGCCATGATCGCACGCCAGAAGGTACAGGTCTTCAAACCAGCCATTGACGCGCGCTATTCACTCCAGCGCGTCACTTCGCACAACGGCCAGGATTTCGAGGCCATCCCCGTGGGGACAGTTGCTGAGATCGCCCCGCTCATTGAGCCAGACACAACAGTAGTAGCTATTGACGAAGCACAATTCTTTGACGAGGAGATTGTGCGGTTCGTTGAGCAACTGGCTGCGCGAGGCATTCGTGTGATCCTGGCTGGCCTGGATACCGATTTCCGCGGCGAACCCTTTGGTCCCATGCCCAGCCTGCTATGCCGTGCGGACGAAGTCGTCAAGCTTCATGCCATCTGTATGGTCTGTGGCGAAGAAGCGACGCGGACACAACGCCTGGTCAACGGGCAGCCCGCCCGCTACGACGATCCTATTATCATGGTCGGCGCAGCGGAAGCATACGAAGCCCGCTGCCGCGAGCATCACATTGTACCTGGCAGGCCGGGGCAATAATCCTGGCACGGAAGTCGCTTCAGCGGAACAGGAGGAAGATCAGGCCAAGTACTTCCTCAGGCATGGCCACCGACAGTGCCAGCGGGATAAAGTTGTAGAAGAAGTGGGTAATCATGGCCGCGCCGGTGCCGTATCTGTCGCGCAACCACCCGAAGGCCACTGCGACGCCCAGGATGATCAGCCAGGCTGGTGTCAGCGTATACTGAGCGTGGCTCAGCGTGAAAATGATGGCTGTGGGCCACAGCCCAAAGACAGGCTGCAAGGCACCGCGAAAGGCCATTTCCTCTCCAATAGCAGCCGTTGCCGCTACCAGGAGCGCCAGCCAAATTGAGTTGACGCTCTCAGCGAGAGCGTCGGAGGCTTTGGTCTGCTCCTCATAGGTTTTTTCTGACACCAGCGCCATCCAGATAGCGCCGAGGGTTATCACAAAGATGAACAGAGCCACGACCAGAGCCAGGGCGATCATAGCGCCGCGCTTTCCTGGCCAGTATAGCCCCAGGCGCTCGCGCACCTGTGCCCAGTTTCGACGTGTACCCAGCCCTACCCCAAACAGGCTCAGCACAACGAGTGGTATGAAATTCGCCAGCAGATCCGCGATGCCCAGCCCATTCTCATAGGTTTCCGCAAGCCCTGTCAGTCCTCCGCCCAGGGCAAAGGTGATAACTTGCAGACCCAGCCCGTACAGGCAAATGTACAGCGCTGTCAGGTGAACGATCGAGTCTGGTCGGAAGCCGACCCTTGCTCTGCTGGACGGACGACGATCTTCTGCTACACGAACAGCGGGCAACGGCGGCAAACTCGAGTCTGAGGTCATTCCCTCAGTGTAGTAATTCAGAATCTGGGGAAACAGAGGCGTGGCCTGGGGTTTGGGCTGCAATGTCCAGTCTGGCAGGGATGGAACAGGCGGGGTTTCGCGGTTCTGAGGGGGCGGGGGAAACAGCACCGCGATTCGCTGCCGAACGTCGGGCGATAACAGGGCGATCCCCACTGCTCCGGTGAGAATAGCCGCCAAGGAGCTTACCCACGCTTCCAACTCGTTCACGTCGCCCAGGATGTCGGGCTTCAGCAAGGCGGCTGCCAGCAAGATAAGGCCGAAAGTCAGGGCGAGGATGTCGAGAAGAAACATTATTTGCCGAACGAACGACCGCAGATCGATGGGCTGCTGTGTCCGACGAACCAACGCGATCGGCTGCCGCTCGATCAGATTGATAACAATCACCGCGCCAGTGATCATGGCCATCAGGATCACCAGGGTCAGGATTTCGTCCAGGGACACTCTTCACCTCACAGCGGACAAAGCAAGAGAGACACGGGCCGGTCTGTCAGGCTTTCTCGCTCAACAGTCTTTGATAAGCACCCTCCCAGGCATCCGACTCGCGCATCAGGCGTGTAACCTTGATGTCTGCAAACCTGGGGAATAGTTCGACCAGCAGCCTGGGCAGGCTTTCCCACTCGTCGCCTCGGATCAGCTTTTCCAGCCGCGCTGCATAAGCCCCGGCCCACGTCCAGCGTTGCCGCAACTGCTCGGCCTTGATCCAGTAATCGCGTTTCTCCCACGCCAGGGCGGAGCTTTCGATGCCCTCGTCTATGGCCCGCAAGCACAGTACCAGTTGGGCGGCCATGTCTTTCGCTTCGTCGTCCAGTTCGGTTTTCTGGCTGAGGTGCCGCAGCAGTTCGGCGGCTGTGCGCATCTGATAATTACGGACACTGGTCGGGTTGTTGATGTTTACCACACGTCCCATTGGTGACTAAATCTCCCGTGTAAGCTGGATCGTGGCTGGCGCGGATCGTTCCGGCAACCTTAATAAGGAACTTTGCCGCTGTCAAGGGCTTGATCCCTGCGACCAAGACAGCCATTCTAGCGCGCCCCCTTCATCTGCGCTGCTGCTACAACCTTAATTCAGGTCGGGTTGCCCGGCAATTTGGATCGTTCTGCTGTCTAAGCTCATCGCGTCTACTGTTCAAGACTGTGCTATTATCTAGCCGCTGGAGGCGATATGGCATGACAGAAATCATACTGGTGCGGCACGCGGAAAATGACTGGGTGCGAACTGGCAAACTGGCCGGCTGGACGCCGGGTGTGCATCTCAACGAATATGGTCGCCTGCAGGCAGCCGCCCTTGCCGAGCGTTTGTCCACCACGCGCATCGTGGCGATCTATTCCAGCCCTCTGGAACGCACCCTGGAGACTGCGGAAGCTATTGCTGCGCGTCATCCAGGATTGGTGGTGCAAACGCTGGACGCCCTGGGAGAAGTCCGCTTTGGGGCGTGGCAGGGACAGCCTTTGCGCAAGCTTCGCCGCGAGCCTTTGTGGCGTCTGGTGCAGGTATATCCCAGCCGCGTTGTTTTCCCTGGCGGCGAATCTTTCCGCGAGGCCCAAATGCGGGCAGTCGGTGTCTTGGAGACCTTGGCCAGACGGCACGATCGTCAACGTATCGTGGTCGTGTCGCACAGCGACATTATCAAGCTTGTCCTGGCACACTATCTGGGGATGCATCTCGACTTGTTTCAGCGTATCGAGGTTGCGCCTGCTTCGCTCTCGATTCTGTACCTGGGACCAGAACGTCCACTGGTCCGCTGTGTCAACGATGCGGCCCACGTGCCGCCCCCTGTTGCGCCCAGAAAGACTCGTGGTTGGCGCGGACTGCGTGCTCTGGTGCGCCGCCGAGGCTGAGCCTTTGGAAAAGCGTGCCCTTGCGCTTAGAATCAGTGACAGACAGCGTGGCCCTTGCGCCTCGTGAGGAGCATATTGGTCGTATGCAACCCAGAGAAATTGAGCTTGATCCTGTTGATTTCATCACCGTGGGCACGATCGGCCCCAAAGGCCGCCGTGTGTTTCATCTGCAGGCAGGCAAGGGACGACAGATCGTGACGGTGATCATTGAGAAGCAACAGGCACAGGCGCTATCGGAAGCAGTCGGCGAGATGTTGGACGATCTCAGCCATAAGTATCAGGTCGCCCCGGCAGCCGAGGTGGACTTGTCCCAATGGGATATGTCTCTGCGCGATCCCGTGCAGCCGTTGTTCCGCGTGGGCCAGATGGGGTTGGGCTATGACGCCGAACGCGACCTGGTGGTGCTGGTCGCTCAGGAACTGGTGGTAGAGGACGAACAACTTGAAGTTCCCGATCCGCGGGTGATCCGCCTGTGGGCGACGCGCGAGCAGGTGCGTGCCCTGGCAGAACATACGCGGAATGTGGTCAAGCAGGGCCGCGCCGACCCCCGAACAAACGGTCACCTGATCTACTACTGGACGTGATGGACAATGAACTATCCTCACCTGGTGCAACGCCCCTGGATCGCGTTTACCTGTGCAACCAGTGGGTGGACATGGCGCGCGTCGAGACTCTCCTCAGCACTGGAGAGATTGAACGGGCTGTGTCTACTGCCCTGTGGGGTTCCAATTATGCTGTCCTCCTCTCGGTACGCGATGCCCAGTTGAGCGCTCTGGCGGTGTACAAGCCACGGCGGGGCGAGCGCCCCCTGTGGGATTTCCCCGACGGCACTCTGTATCAGCGCGAGTTCCTCTCATACCTGGTGTCGAAGGCCTTGGGCTGGTACCTGGTGCCACCTACCGTCATCCGCGAAGGTCCACATGGGGTCGGTTCCTGGCAACTTTTCGTCGAGCACGATCCGCGCGTGACGTACTTCAGCCTGGACGATAGCTTCGTCGAACAGCTTCAGCGCTTTGCGGTCTTTGACTACCTGGTCAATAACGCGGATCGAAAGGGGGGACACGTGTTGCTTGATCCGCATGGCAGGCTATGGGGCATTGATCATGGCCTGACCTTTCACGCGGCGCCCAAATTGCGCACAGTCATCTGGGAATTCGCCGGGCAGCCAGTGCCCACGTCTCTTCTGGCTGGCGTAGACGTCCTGCGCGGGCAATTGTGTGAAGACAGCATGCTGTCTTCACAGTTGCGCCGTTTTCTTTCCGAACGCGAAATAGCGGCACTGCTCAAGCGTGTCGAACGCTTACTGGCCTCTCCGTTCTTTCCTTTCCCTGGTGCTGGCCCCAGCCGCCCCTGGCCGCCGGTTTAGTCATTCCTCCGCAGGAAGCTGAGAGCTTCCGTTCGCTCCTTCATGGTATCTGCTCCGGCAAGACGGTCGGCGGGACTGCGGTTGGTGTGCCAGTTCGCGTGGGGCCGCCGGCGGGTGTGCGGGTGATGGCGGTCGGCTCCGGCGTTGGCGTCGGCGTGGGCGTGGCGGTTGGCCTGGTTTGTTCTTCCCACCAGGCTTGCGCCTGTTCCGCCACTTCGGCCACGTGCGCCTCGAACGTGGGGTCTACAAAGGGATAACGATACCACCCTGACCAGAAGCGTATCCAGCGGTAGGACTCGGCAGCGCGCGCCGGGTCGCTCAGCGCTTCCAGGATCAGACCGCGATAGTACTGGTCAATGGGATCATCGCGCACCAGCAGGGCTTGCACGAGATCGTTCAGCGCCAGTTGCAGAGCCAGCCGCCCCTGCCCCGTCAGCGAAGCCCCCTGCTGTTGCAATATCAGATGGTACTGCGCCTGTGCCCGCAGGGAGAGTGCCTCTGCCTTTTGATCGTCATCTGTCAGCGTGTTGATGAAACTATCCGACAGCTTGGCCATCATCGGCGCGTAGCTGCAGGATAGCTTGCCCGGATACAGCGAGCACACTTCAATCAACAACTGCGCTTGCCAGAGCTGATAGGTGGAGTTTTGCGGTTGTGCAGCCACCAGTTGGCTCACCCAGGACTGCGCGTCCGCATAATCTCCCAGGCGCATGGCGATATCCGCCAGGCGCTCAGCGATTTCGACCCTCAGCGACCCATCATCAGCAAAGACGGTCTGGCGCAGGTCTGCTCGCGCTTCGTCGTAACGTCCCTGAGCCAGATACAACATTCCGCGCAGTTCATACGCCTGCTGGATTATCGCCTCGCTCTCTTCGGGCAGGCTGTCGACGTTTTCCAGAATGCGCGCCAGGGCGGTCTCGGCCATCTGCACATTGCCCTCGCCTAGCCGTGCCTGAGCCAGATACAGATACCCTGCCGGGTCGCCAGGATAGTACAGCAGCAGTGACTGCGCGCTACGCACTGCCAGCCCATAGTACTGGACTCGCCTGGTTCCCGGCCCGGAATCCTCTGCCAGGCGCAAATAGGCTTTCGCCTGTAGATGTAGAGCGGGCAGCAGCGCCGGGTCCATGTACAGCGCGCGGCCCAGATAGTTGAGGGCGGCTGCCGGCTGGTTGTCGTCCAGCTCAATCTCAGCCGCTACTACCAGCAGGTTCAGGTCGTTGGGCCGCTCCACCAGCGCCTGCGCGATCGTGCTGCGGGCAGTTGCCCGGTCACCGCGTGCCATCTCAAGCCGCGCCTTTACCACCGCCGCCTGCATGAGTCGCCCGTCTTCCCGCAACGCTTCTGTGGCCAGTTCCAACGCTCGCGTGGAAAGAGGGTCTTGCTGGTATAACACTTCGGCCATACCGGCCAGGATGATCGGTTCATTCTGGCAGGTCGAGTATCCCCGTTCTGGTCTGAAGCTCTGCGCCCACTCCAGCAGTTGCATGGCCTCCTGATAGTCTTTCAGCGCGGCCAGGCTGAGCGCTTCATAGTAGACGAGCATGGGGTAGCAGTGCTGGCCCGACCGCTCGCGTTCGGTCCTCAACATGTCTCGCGCCGTCTCGTACTCACCGATGGTGTAGTAGCCTGCTGCCTCCTGAACGACCCGTGCCACATTGGGATGCACGCGAGGATAGATTTCAGTGGGTTCTGCCAGAGCAAAGGGATCGCCAGCCACCAGGCCAGACGGAATCTCAGTTGGCGGCACGGCCATAGGCTGTGGGAAGTCTGTTGGTGTAGGCCCCCCCTTAGTCGGCGTGAACGTGGGGCGAGGCGTCTGTGAGGGCATGCGCGTGATCAGATGGCCTTCCGGCTCTGCTGGCCCCTCAAGCAGTCCACTGGCTCTCAGCGCCAGGAAGCCCCCTCCGAGTAGCACTACTACCAACAACATGGCGGCAGCCGCCATAGCCTGACGCAACCGGGTAGCACCGCTTTCGGCATAGCGGCCTTTCCGTTTGTGTGACCAGTTTACGGTGGGGGTTTCAGGAAACAGGCCAGCTTGATAGCGTCGCAGAAAGTCGTCAACCGCCTGCAGTACGCGGGCGTACTTGTTCTCATCCAGGGTCGGAATGACCGTGCTACCGACCGGTTCTCCTGTGCCACGCCCTGGCTCAACGCCGAGCGCTTTCAGGCCCTTCAAAGCGAATTCGTTGGCAGGATTGATCTCCAGAAGTTTCTTCAGGCAGAACAGCCGCTCCGTGTCATCCGCCGCCACGCTGCTCAGCCACATCCAGGCGATCTCGTTGCGCGGATCGAGCCGCACGACGTTCTGTAAGATGGTGCGCGCCGCTTCGCGCTGCCCGGCACGAGCCGCAGCGATTCCCTGATGCAGCATTTGGTTGAGCGATTCCTGCCCCATGTGTCGCACCTCATCCCTGCCAAATCTATACCGGTGCTACGTGTGCGCGTTCATTGTACAACAACACGCGGCAAGCCGAAAACCGGCTTTCAGCAACTCTTGCTCATACATTTGTTCTAATGCGTGCCCGGTAGCGTTCGACTATAATGAGGCCAGACGCCGGGGCAAGATATGGCCCATGACTGGAAGCGAGTACACCATGGCCGAAACAATCGCGCTGCGCGCGTATCTTGAGGAGATGGAACACCTGCTGGACCAGGACGCGCCGACGGAGGTGATCAGCCATTGTCGGCACATCCTCCAGCACTTTCCCCAGAACGTGGCGACCTATCGGTTGTTGGGAAAGGCGCTGCTGCAGAAAGCGCACCAGGACGATGCGCCCGAACTCTTTGGCGAAGCAGCAGAAGTGTTTCGGCGTGTGCTGAGCGTGCTCCCCGATGATTATGTCGCGCATCTGGGCTTGAGCGAACTCTCGGATCGCCAGGGTGAACTCGACCGGGCCATCTGGCATCTGGAGCGTGCGTATGAACAGATGCCGGGGAACGCGGCGCTGCAGGACGCCCTGCGTGAGCTGTATGTCCGGCGAGATGGGGAAGATCGCGCCCCGACGCGGGTTCAATTGACGCGCGGCGCATTGGCCCGGCAGTACTTCCAGGGGCAGCTCTACGAACAGGCGGTTGCCGAACTCCGCGCTGCCCTGGCACATCAACCGCAGCGAGCGGATCTGCAGGCTCTCCTGGCCGAAGCGCTGTGGGCGGGGCAACATCAGGTTGAGGCTGGAGAAGTAGCGATTGACCTGCTGAAGCGGCTGCCCAACTGTCTGGCTGCCAACCGGATCATGGCCGAGTTGTGGCTGGCCAACGAACGCCCAACTGATGCCCAACCGTTTCTCGACCGCGTAGCCGCGCTCGATCCCTATGTGGCGGCACGCATCCTCAAACCGGAAGGTGACCTGCCCGATACGGTCGAACTGCCGCGCCTGGATTATTACCGTCAGAGTCAGGCCATGCTGAGCACAGAAACGCCCGGCTGGGTGCAGGAACTGGGAACTCCGGGCCAGGACGTCTCCATGGAGGACCTGTTCGCCATCCCTGGTCAGCCTGGGGTTGAAGAGGCACTGAGCCAGGGCACTGGCCCGGCGCAGCTTGACATGGCAGCTCTGTTCGGCGAAATCCCGGTGCCAGACCTGGATACTCTCTGGCACGAAGAGCGTCCGCCCGACGTGGCGCAAAGCATGGCGGATGCACTTTCTCCCACCCCCGACTTTGACGATAGCTTTCCTGTTCCGGACATACCCTGGCCACAGGAGAAGCCGGTCGAAGAGTCGGCGGGGGCCGAAGAACCGGCCATTGACGCGGACTGGATTCTTGAGACCGATCAACCAGATGAGGCAGAAGAGCCTGCGGAAAGCCTTGCCGGCTGGGAGGCACTTCCGCAGGCCACTGCACCAGACTTGTGGGATACCCTTTCTGCAGAGAGCGACATCTCGCCGGGGAGCGCCCAGCCAGAAGAAATCTCCGGTTGGACTTCGCCCGTGCTTCCCGAACAGGAGAGGCCAGAAGCGGATTTTCTGGATCAACTGGGCGAGCCTCCCGATTTCGGCGAAGTGGACTGGTCGGTTTTCCAGGGCCTGAGCGAAGACGTTGGCGAGGGCGAGGTTGTCGAACGCGGGCTGCCGAGTCCTGAGGCGGAGACTACCGACGATATCTTCAGCCAGTGGTTGGATACAAAGACACCAGCGTCCCAGGGGGCCGACGAAGCGGAGCGTCTCCTTGATGCCGCGCTGGCACATCCTGATGAGCAACAACTAGACCGGGAAATTGACGCGGCCCTGGAAGATATCCTGACCGCTGACGAGCTGTTGAACGAAGCCGCTGAGCCGATCTCGCTGCCAGAGTGGCTGCCCGGCCCCGAAGAGGCGCATCCTGACCAGGACCAGACTCAGCCCAGCCTCGGTGATCTGGTCGCCGCGCTGAGCGACGAGCAGACGCCCGAACTTCCAGAAGAAAGCGCGGCTCTCGCTGCTCTGGACGAGTCGTTGCAGTGGCTTGGAGATTCTCTGGACTCCGATGGAGAGGACCTGCTGGCCGCCCTGGCCGCCGCTGGCGCGCAAGACCAACAAGTGGAAGAAGCCCTGGCCGAACCCGCGACTGAGCTTCCTGATTGGATTCGTCAGGCAGCCCCTCCCGCCGAAGCGATGGTCAGTGCGCCCGATGTGCCGGGTTTCCCCCCCGCAGAGTCTGACGATACGCTGGCGGAGATTCTACCCACAGAGGCAGGCATCTCCGCTCCGGTAGAGGAAGAACCAGAACTCTCGCTACTGGCTGATTGGGAGGCGATCGAGGCCACCCAGGTGACTCCATCAGACTTCCCTGTAGAAACTGCTCCGCAGGAGCCAGTTGAGGGGAGCGCACAGGCAGAAGAAGACTGGCTTCAGGTATTTGCTGAGCAACTGCCCTCAGATCAGCAGGAAGAGCCAGAGAGTAGCGCGGAGGAGGCCCCGGTCGGCCCTGAGATTCCCTGGCTGGAGACGCCGGAAGAGGAAACCCCTCAAGAGAGCTACGGGGCCGAGCAGTATCCCGCAGCTCAGAGCGAGGAAGAAGCTGTCTATGGCGGGGCCGAGATGGTTGCCGGGGATCAGGTATCCTTGGCAGAGCCAGATTGGTTGGCCGAGATTTCCGAAGAGGAGATGGAGCCTGCCCCCGAAGCCGACCTGCAGACACTACTGAGCCAACCCTATGACCCCTTCGAGGGGGGCAGTGCCGATAAGGTGCCGCGTTATCAGGCCGCCAGCGAGACAGGGATACTGCAGCCAGACGAGCGTCCGGATTGGATGACTGCTTTCCTGGGCGACGAAGTGCCGGAGACTGGCGAGCTACCGGAAACGGCCCAGGTTAATCTGGACGAGATTGTCACGCGCCCTCTGTATGACGAAGAATTCAGCGAAGAATCAGCCGTTCCTGTCTCGGAGGGCTCCGCCGAACAGGCGGAAGCAGGTGCGCCGGAGACCGCTCCTGCGGACGAGTGGGAGGTATCCGAAGAAGCGACGCAGCCTGAAGGCGAAATTCCAGAATGGTTGATGGCCATTGCCGATTCGGAGGCGGACAAGCTCAGCGAGCTATTCGCCACCGATGAGTTGTTCACCCTGCCAGAAGAAGCCTTTGCGACCACCGAGGAAGGAGCGCAGCAGCCCGAACAGGCGTTGCAGGCAGAGCAGGAAGGCCTGTCGATGCCGGAAACGCTGGAGGCATTTCTGGCTGCGGAGGACTTTGGCCTGCCAGAGGCCGAGGCACAGCCGCTGGCAGAACATCTCGAAGTTGCTCCAGAACCCGCTTTGTCTGATACTTGGGCTGAGGAAGTCTCCCTGGAACATCAGGGGGAAGCGGCCTGGCCTCAGGCCGATGAATATGCTGACGAGCCGGTTCCAGAGGACTTCTCGTTTGGCGATTGGGTTCCTATCTGGTTGCGCGCTCCCCTGGAAGGAATACCAGAAGACCTGCCCGGTCTGAGAGGGGATTCACCCCCCACGCCGCCGGAATGGCTGCGCGATGTTGCCGAAGAGGATGAGACATGATCTCGCGGCAACAACATCTCGTGATCGGGTTCGTCCGATGGGCTGAGGAGGAAATACCATGACACCGCCCCCTGCCGTGCCCGGAGATGAGTTCGATTTCGACAAGATGACTCCAGAAGAACAACTGGCCTGGCTCGAAAGCCTGGCCAGGAGACAGGGGGTCAGCGAGGACGAACTGATCACGGCTGCGGATATGGATATTCCCATTCCGGAAAACGTTGAGATTGACGAGCCGGGTTATGTCCCCTATTCCATCACGGGAGATTCGTCTACCAGGCAAGCGCGGGCTGTGCCGCCCGACAGTGAGGCGTTGGCCGAAAGTGCGGCGCTCAAAGCCGAGGAACCGTCTCCGCAGCCGGAGGTGACCGAAGACACCTGGTTGACCGATCTCCTTGAAGAAGAAGCCGAGGTCGAACCCGCCGAGACCATTCCTGCCCTGGATAGTTCCACAGAAGCCATGCGCTGGCTGGACGAACTGGCAGTCAAAGCCGAGACCGGGATTGTCCAGGACCTGGCTTCTGAAGAGCCGGGCACTTTTGACTGGGGCGCGCCGGATGAAGAGATGGCCTGGCCACCTGAGACAGAAGCGTCAACTGCGCCTGCCTGGGATGAGTTGCCCAGGGACGAGGCGGAAGAAGCAGAGGAAGACTTCCTGGTCGAGCCTCAGGCTGAAGGAGAGCCTGTAGGTACTGTTGAACAGGACGACTTCCTGGGTGGAATAGACCCCATGCGCTGGCTGGAAAGTCTGGCGTTACGTCAGGGAGCAAAGCCGGAGGAGCTGCTGACTCCCGCCGATCTCTCCATCACCGAGCCACCTCCCGATGCGGTCGTGGACGAACCCGGTTACGTGCCCTTCGAAGCAACTGCTCAGCCCTTCAGAGGATTTGAGGCCGAAGCCACTCAACCCTCGGCAACGCCAGAGACGGTTGAAGCAACGCCGGCGACTGCCGAGGTTGTGGAGAGCCTGGTGGACACTCAGCAAGTGTCGGTCTCAGCAGCAGACACAACACCCGAAGCCCCAGAGGAGTTCTCCGCGTCACGTCTGCGCGTGCTCGCCGCCCTGGAGGAGCACAGCTTCGGCGACGATCCCCTCTCCTGGCTGGAAAAACTGGCCGCTGAACCAGAAGCTGATCTGGCACCATTTCTGGCTGTGGAGGAACCGGAGCCAGGGGAGATTCCTCCTGTCGCCTGGTTGCGCGCAGAAAGTCTCGAAGAAGACCCGCTGGCAGGCCTGACGGAAGAAGAAATCGAGCGCGCTCTGGCTCGCGGTCAACTGACGCCGGAACAGGAGCTTGCCTGGCTGAAACGTCAGGCCGCACGCCTGGCCACAGCGCAGGAAACCGCTGAGCTTGAAGCCGAACCTGAACCCGCTCAGCCAGCGACGTTGCCCTCGTGGATTGCGGAGTTGCAGCCCGTTGAAGAGCCAGCCTCGGCTTCCGATCTGTCCGCGCTGTTCGATCTCGAACCAGAACCTGCTGTCGAGCAACTGGCCGACTGGGCCACGGAAGTCAGCGCAGAGCTGGAGACTGAGGCAGCAGCCGACGAGGCTGAGGTACACGCTGTGCCAAAAGAAGAAGAAGCCGGCGAGCCAGAACTCCAGCCAGCCATGCCTGTCGAGATGCCTGCCTGGTTGCTGGAAGATGCGGAACAACCGGTTCAGGCCTTGGCCGGAGAGGATGTTCCAGACTGGTTGCGAGAAGTTGGTGAGGAGCAAGTGCCAGAAGTTGACGAGTCCTGGCTGTCGGCTGCGGTTACCGAAAGCGAAGCAGCAGAAGCCGGGAGCGACTGGCTGCGTGCTCTGGACAGACCGACCGCTCCCGCTGCAGAGAAGCCTGTTGCGCCATCGGCTGCGGAGCCGCAAGTTTCCGCTGATCCTGGCCAGATTCCAGCCTACCAGCAACGTCTCAGCGCTGTACCGGACGATCACCCCACCCGCCTGACGCTGGCCCGCGCTCTGTGGGCTGCCGGAGAGAACGCCCAAAGCCTGGGGCAGTACGAGACTTTGATCGAAGCGTCTCAGCTACTGCCAGAGGTGATCGGCGATCTGATCCAGTTGCTACAGAGCCGCCCGCGCGAGGCGCGGTTGCATCGGCTTTTGGGAGATGCTTACCTGCGGCACGGAAGGCTGAAAGAAGCGCTGCACGCCTATCGGCGCGCTCTCGAACAGCTCTGACCGGTCGAATTGGCAGTTGGCATTCAGGCGGGCTGAAGCTACAATTCAGCCCGTTGTCTTTTGCGCCACGAAGGAGGTACTGTGGAACGCACGCTGATCATCATCAAGCCAGACGCCGTGCAGCGCGGCCTGATCGGGGAGATCATCACGCGCTTTGAGCGACGCGGCTTGCGTATCGTGGGCATGAAGTTTATGCGCATTGACCGTGCCCTGGCCGAAAAGCACTACGCCGAGCACAAGGGCAAGTCCTTCTACGAATCATTGCTGGACTATATCACCTCCGCGCCGGTCGTGGTGATGGTGCTGGAAGGCCCCAACGCCGTGCAGATCGCCCGTAACACCATTGGTGCGACGAAGCCGGTTGAGGCCGCTGCAGGTTCAATTCGCGGGGATTTCGGGCTGGAGACAGGTCGCAATCTGGTACATGGCTCGGACAGTTTGGCCAGCAGCCAACGGGAGATTGCGCTCTTCTTTGCCGCCGAAGAGCTGATCTCCTGGACCCGCGATGTAGATCGCTGGATCCTGGAGAAGGTCGAGTAACCGATAGCCAAAGTTCAAGATACAGCGCCAGGCAGCGGCGCGAGTCATCAGGCTCACGCCGCTGTCAGCGAATGTGCACCATCACAGGCGCTTCACGCCATAGCCCTTCCAGGTCGTAGTAGGCGCGGCGGTCAGGCAGGAAGCCGTGCACAACGACGTTCCCATAGTCCATCAGCACCCACCCGTTGATCGCATTGCCCTCGATGTGCCATGGGCGGATGTCGTGATGCTTTTTCACTTCTTCAGCTACGTGTTCGATGATGGCCTTCAACTGACGATCGGAGGTGGCGCTGACGATAACAAAATAGTCTGTGACTGGGGATACCTGCCGCATATCCATGAGGACGATGTCCTCACCCTTCTTGTCGGTTGCCAGATCAACAATGATCCGGGCCAGGTCTACAGGTTCCAGCGTATTATCCTCCCAAACTCCTCTACCCTGCTCTTGCCCCTTATTTTAGCAATGCTCAGGGGCCTTTGCTAGCACTCTGTTTCCCCCTGCCCTACCATCCAGCCTCTCGGCTTAGCGGAGCGCTGTGCAGCAGGGTGTAGACGGCTCCTGTGGGCTTCAATTCGCTGCGGAAGAGTCCCACGTCCGTCACTGTCCATGTCACCGAGGGCGGCGCAGTAGCTGAAGCGATGGCCGCGCCCAGCGTCTGCACAGTGCTGCGCTGTGCATCGCGGCGCACGCGCCCCAGTGTGAGATGTGGGCTGAATGGTCGTTCTTCCGTGGGATATCCCAACGGGGCAATGACTTCCTCAACCGCGTCGCGGAGCAGTTGCAGGACGTTGAGTTGCCCCTGCACGCCGATCCATACCACGCGCGGGTTGCGCTGATGGGGGAAGCACCCCAGTCCTCCCGTGCTCAGATCGAAAGGTACATGGGCACGGGCCACGGTCGTCAAAGCCTCGGCGATGGTATCGCGCTGGTTCAGAGGGACGTCGCCCAGGAATTTCAAGGTCAAATGAATGCTGTGCGGCGTAACCCAGGAGACTATTCCTGGAGGCACTGTCGTCCGCAGGCGGCGTTGTGCCGTATCCAGTGCAGCAATCACTTCGGATGGTAGATGCAGCGCAATGAACAGACGCCAGCTCTCGCTCATGATCGGACTTTCTCCCTGGTGACATCCGAAGTATACCGCAGAACCCGGCACCTGGTTCGCCCGATCGCAGCGGGTATGCTCTGAAATAGCCCGTTGTGTCCATTTGACACGCCTGTGCTCACATGCGATAATCACCACACGTGCGGGGAGTACTCGCCTCGCCCTCCCATTGCCATCCCAATAAGAAGGAGGTGGTGTCGATGCACGATAGCAGTACCATGCGCAGCGCTGTGACACCCCTCCTTCTGGTGAAGTAATCGGGTGTCACAGCGCGCAAGACCGGGGTCCCCGAACGAGCTTCGGGGACCTGCCTTTTCAGCACCTGTTACTGGTCACCAGACTGCCATGTCCACTTTTCCTGTCGGGAAACTTCCGTCCGACGTGTTGAGAGAACTGTTGGGCCTGTTGCCCGGCGGTCAGCGTGTGATTCTGGGGCCTGCGATCGGCGAGGACGCGGCAGTGCTGGCCATGCCCGATCGCTACCTGGTAGTCAAGACCGATCCCATCACTTTTGCCACCGATGCCATCGGCTGGTACGCTGTCCGGGTCTGTGCTAATGATATTGCTACCACTGGTGCGACTCCCTTGTGGTTTCTTGCCAGTATTCTCTTGCCCCCCGCACACGCTACCCCAGAGCTTGTCCACTGCATTTTCGACCAGATCGCGACAGCATGCCGCGCTCTCAATATCGGCGTGATCGGCGGACACACTGAGATCACGGCGGACCTGGAACGCCCCATCGTCGTGGGGTGCATGTTAGGCGAAGTAGACCCCGATCGGCTGGTGCGTACAGGCGGCGCGCGCCCCGGCGACATGATCTTGCTCACCAAAGGCGCACCCATCGAGGCGACGGCCATCATCTCCCGCGAGAAACGAGCGGAACTTCTGTCCCATTTCTCGCCCGCTTTCCTGGACGAGTGTGCTCGTTTCCTGTATGACCCAGGCATCAGCGTGGTACGGGATGCTCAAATCGCAATGCGGGTCGGCGGCGTCACCAGCATGCACGATCCCACTGAAGGGGGCTTGCTCACTGCGTTGTGGGAACTGGCCGAGGCCAGCGGGTGTGCTCTCGAAGTGTCGCTCTACGACTCACCCGAACTCTGGTTGCCGAACGGCAAGAAGCTGTGCGAATTCTATGGGCTGGACCCGGCTGCTGCCATTGCATCCGGCGCACTGCTGCTGACCGTTGTGCCAGAGCGAGTTTCCGCTCTGCTGCATGCCTTTCGGCAGGCACAGCTTCCTATCTTCCAGATCGGTCGTGTCGTCGCAGGCCCGGCTGCAGTGAATGACCTCAAGAAAGGGCCTCTGCCCCGCCCTCAGCGAGACGAAATCGCTCGCCTTTTCTAAGTGGTACTTGATTCCTGACAAACGTCCTCATGCCAGCAGTCAGTTGGCAGAAAGTATTGGCCCTCTGCCGGGCTGCGCGGTAAAATTCAGCCTGTTGTCTGGACGATGCCCCAAAGCGTCGGACTACGGCAATCGAAGCCCGCACCGATCCTGTTTTGAGCCGTCTGCACCTGTGACACTTTGGGCTGCTCTGCCCATCAGGAGGGGTACCGGAATATGTTTCAGATGGATATCGAGGTCTTTGAGCAAGTGATGGTGTTCATCGTCCTTGCTATCGCCGGTGTGGCGCTTGGCTACGCCCTCTGGCTGCGCAACTTCATCATGTCCGCAGACAAGGGCAACGAGGAAATGCAGCGCCATTGGAGCCACATCCGCGATGGTGCGAATGCCTACTTGCGCACGCAGCTCAGAACCGTGGCCATTCTGATCGTCCTGCTGACGATCGCCATGTTCTTGAGCGTCTTCGTGGTCAAACCCACCCCCGAAGCCAACGAATACTTTGACGGCAATGAAGACACAGCCCGTCTGGTGATCGCCATTGCGCGTGCGCTGGCCTTCGTGATGGGTTCGTCCTTCTCGGCCATGGTAGGCTTCTTCGGCATGAACATGGCTGTACAGGGCAACGTGCGCGTCGCCGCTGCTGCCGAACGGGGTGGCTACCAGGAGGCGCTCAAGATTGCCTACCGCTCCGGCACCATCACCGGTATGCTCACCGATGGGCTGGGCCTGTTCGGCGGCACGATGATCTTCATCATCTTCGGCAAGGCGTCTCCCGATGTGCTCCTGGGCTTCGGTTTCGGCGGCACGCTCCTGGCCCTGTTCATGCGTGTGGGTGGCGGTATCTACACCAAGGCCGCCGATGTCGGCGCTGACCTGGTTGGTAAGGTCGAGGCTGGCATGGAGGAAGACGATCCGCGCAACGCGGCTGTGGTGGCCGACCTGGTGGGCGACAACGTGGGCGACTGCGCGGGCATGGCCGCCGACATCTTCGAGTCCTACGAAGTGACCATTGTCTCCAGCCTGATCCTGGGTCTGGCGCTCACGGCTATCAATGGTGAGCTGTACTGGATTGTGTTGCCGTTGCTGGTGCGCGGCATTGGCGTCGTCAGTTCCATCGTGGGGACTTACGCGGTGTCGCTGTGGCGCGTAGACGATGCCGAAGAGGCCATGTACAAGAGCTACGAGGTGTCCAGTGGCATCACCATCCTGTCCACCTTCCTGCTGGCCTGGCTCTATGCGGGGCAACTCTCCCTGGCAACGCTGGTAGCGGTCGGTGTAGCCCTGGCGGTGGCTTTCAACCCGTTGACCTCTTACGCCACCAGCGCCAAGAGCAAGCGCGTACAGACAATTTCGGCAGCTACCCGCTTTGGCCCGGCCTCGGTCATCCTGGAAGGTCTCTCGCTGGGCTACCTGTCCAGCGTGTGGGCGTTGTTCGTCATCGTCACCAGCCTGGCCGCTTCCATCCTGGTCTACAGCTATGAGTTCCCCAATGATCTCAAGTTGCCGGTCGCGCTGATCGGTTTGGTGCTGGCCGTCATCATGATCATCCGTGGCCGTATGCGTAATCACCTGGTCGAAGGTTTCTTCTCGGCCATGTGGATCATGGTGTTCGCCCTGTTCCTGATCAGCATGCACGAGGTGCCGGAAGTCCATCGCTACAGCTACATCCTGTTTGGCGTGACGTTGATTGGCGTGGGTATGCTCTCTCACACGGGCAACAATGTGAGCATGGATACCTTTGGCCCCATCTCGGACAACGCCAATGGTATCGGCGAGCTTTCTGGCATGAGTCCCACCGCCCGCCAGATCATGGCTGACCTGGACGCCGCGGGCAACACCACCAAGGCCATTACCAAGGGCGTGGCTATTGGCTCGGCGGTGATCGCTGCCGTGTCGCTCTTCGGCAGCTTCTTCTCCGATATTCAGCGCGTCAAGCCCGACTTTGAGAAAATCGTCAACCTGGCCGACCCGGTCGTCTTCGTGGGCCTCCTGATCGGCGGTTCGTTGCCCCTGCTCTTCAGCGGTCTGCTGATCAAGGCGGTGAATCGTGCCGCGGGCCTGATCATGGCTGAAGTGCGTCGCCAACTGCGCGATCCGGAAATCGCGAGCGGAGCCAAGACGCCCGACTATGCCCAGGCGGTCACGATCTCCACGCAGTCCGCTCAGATGGAGCTGGTGCCGCTGGGCCTGATCGCCGTGCTCGCGCCTATCGCAGTGGGCTTCCTGCTCAAGGAACAGGCGCTCGGCGGGTTCCTGGCTGGCGTGATCCTGTCCGGGCAGTTGCTGGCCGTGTTCATGGCCAACGCGGGTGGCGCATGGGACAACGCCAAGAAGTACGTAGAAGATGGCTACTTCGGTGGCAAGGGTAGCGAGAATCACAAGGCCAGTGTGGTCGGCGACACGGTAGGTGATCCGCTGAAGGATACGGCTGGCCCTGCTCTCAATCCCATGATCAAAGTCATGAACCTGGTCGCGCTGATCGTGGCTCCGCTGGTGGTGGAATATGAGGGCTATAGCGCAGGTATCCTCATCGGCGTTGCCATTGCCATCGTGCTGATGGTCTGGGCCGTGCGTCGCAGCGATCGCGAAGATACGCTGGCAACAGAGGAAGTGGTAGAGCGCGTCACCGCCGACATGGTCTCGGCTGACTGATCGCGCTGCACCTCTCGCAGCATAGGGTGAAAGACAGGCGACTCTCTGGCCTGGAGCCGGGAGTCGCCTTTGTTCTTTTGGCCTCTCTGCCAGTAGAATGAAGCTGCTATGTCAAACAGGAGCGCTGCCCATGACCGTGCTGCTGATCACCGACGAACGCTTCGACCAACACGACATGCCGGGGCATCCCGAACACGCCGGGCGGCTGCAGGCTGTCCGCCAGCAACTGGTTGCCGACGACTTGCTGGAGCGAACCCTGACAGAAAAGGCGCAACCTGTTGACCTGGACCTGGTCCGCTCCGTTCACGTGCCGGAGTACGTAGCCCAACTGGAGAGAACTGCACACACCACTGCCAGCCAGTGGCTCGATGCGGACACGTATGCGACTCCGCGCTCCTTTGAGGTCGCCTTGCTGGCAGCAGGAGCCGCCACCCTGGCAGTAGGTGGGGTACTCAAAGGTACAGCAGACCGGGCTATCGCGCTTGTTCGGCCTCCGGGTCACCATGCCACACGCGCACGGGCCATGGGCTTCTGCCTGATCAATAACATTGCGGTAGCGGCTCGTTTTGCCCAGCAGGTGCATCGCGTGGAACGAATCGCCATCGTGGATTACGATGTCCATCATGGGAATGGCACACAGGATATCTTCTACGAAGACTCCTCGGTGCTGTACATCTCCACGCATCAGTCCCCGCTCTATCCAGGTACCGGTAGCCTGTATGAGATGGGGCGCGCTGGTGGAGAGGGCTGTACCCTGAATATCCCCCTACCCCCAGGTGTCGGTGACGAAGGCTACGAGCGGGTCTTCGAGCGCGTGATTCTGCCCGCGCTACAGCGTTTCGCGCCCGAATTGATCCTGGCCTCTGTCGGATTCGATGCTCACTGGGCCGATCCGCTGGCCAACATGACGCTGTCGCTGCAGGGCTATCACCGCCTGTGCCAATTGCTGATTGAAAGTGCTCGCGACTGTTGCAAAGGGCGCATCGTCTTTGTCATGGAGGGGGGGTACCATCTGGGGGCGCTCAGTCATGGCTGGGCCAACATCGTGCGCGCCACCCTGGGGGACGCGGATTTTTCGGATCCTCTTGGCCCTGCTCCTGCCCCATCACGCGATGTGAGTCGGCTCATCGAGCAGGTGCGGCACACTCATGGTCTGCCATGACCGTGACCTTTGCGCTATACACCGACCAGTCCCAGTCGCTCTGGGCAAGTGTAGACGCGCATCCCGCCGTGTCGCAGATATCCGACCACGCAAATCCGCCAGGCTTGTGCCAGACTCACCGAGATGCTGGTCGGGGCGGTGCGGCTGGCCACCAGCGGGACACCCATCCGGCGCGCCTTCATCAACATTTCCGAGCTGATGCGCCCGCTGGTGATGATCATCCGATCTTGCGTTGGTACACTGTCGAACAGTGCCTTGCCCGCCAGCTTGTCAATGGTATTGTGCCGACCCACGTCTTCTGCGATCAGCAATACCCCGGCCTCGTCAGCCAGCACAGAGGTATGAACACCCCGCACCTGTCGGTAGAGGCGGGCGGCCAGGTTGAGATCGCGCATTCTCAGTGTCAGGGTCTCCGGACTGATCTTGAAGTCAGAGTCCAGGGGTGAATACTGCCCGGTTATGGTCTGGAAAGTCAGGCCGCCACCACATCCTGACGTGAGGATCATGCGGCGCGGGAGTGAAAACCGACTGGCATGTAACATAACATCAATGGTGGTGCCCGGCACATTGCGCTGCACCAGTCCTACTTCCGCCAGTGACTCGATAATTCCCTCGTTGCGCAGAAAGCCTACGGCCAGCGCTTCCTGATCCGTCGGGCTGCACATGAGGGTGGCCAGTTCCTGACCGTTCACGTAGATCGAGAGATGCGCTTCCGCCGGCACACCGCCCTTGATCAGCCTGGCTTCGTCATGGTTTACCGCCAGGTAATGCATTGGCAAGGCCCCCGCCTCGAGGGTCACGTCAATCGGTGTGTTCACTGCGTTCTCGCCCTCGATGGCTGGCATAAATCTGCTGACTCCACGTGACGTTGAGTCCTACCCCAGACTCGATCTGCGTACCTGTGCGACACGTCCTGACGCCGTCCGCAAGGCGACGTGCTGGTTAGGGTATATTGACATGATAAGTGATAGAGCCGTGCGTTGCCAAACATCGGTGTGTTACAGTAGCAGTTGAAGAACGGCGTAGTCTGAATCGGCCAGGCCTGCTCCTTCCACGCTCCACAAGCGGAAAGCGGAGATGTGATTTGCGCCTTTGGATCGCGGTTGCTAAACTCACCAGATTGCAATGGCGTTACGATTGTTTGCAAGGCGGACGCTCGATATGTCGCGCGGACTGTGCGTGGCGCTGACTGCATTTATCATTGTCGCGTGTGCGGGTCTGGGTGCGCTCGCAGACGACGGAATTGTGCGTGCCCAGTCTGGCGATCAGGCGCGCGCGATCATTGTTTCTCCCGTTGAGGGGCAGCAGTTGTTCGGCCTGGTGAACATCCTGGGTACCGCTGAACATCCATCGGCGTTTGCCCGCTATACCCTGGAATACGACGATCTCAGCGATCCGACGGTCACCTGGTTGCTGGTACAACCAGCCGTTCAGCAACAGGTCCGTGATGGAGTTCTTGGCACCTGGAATACCAATGTCGTCCCCGACGGCGTCTACCGGCTACGCCTGCGCGTGTTTCTCGATGATGGACAGACAGCGGAGTACATTGTCTCCAATCTCCGGGTGACCAATCGCGCACCGACGCCCGTACCGACCATTCCGGCGGTAGAAGCTGCGCCGGCTGCGCCGTCTGTCACACCGGGGCCGTCGCCGACCTCGCCCGTCGTGCAGCCGCCGAGCAATAACCCGGTAGAGGCGGACGCCGTGGAGTCGGAGGCATTGCCATCCAATAGGACAAACACGGGACAAGCTGTGTCTACCCGACGGGATAGCACCCGCATCAACCTGACACGAGTTCGCGAGGCTTTTTGTACCGGTTTCTACCTGGCCGTTGGCCTGTTTGCGCTGATGATCGGTTACTCGTTGGTGCGCCGCCGTCCTGGTCGGCGGCAGTCGGGAAGCTGGTCAGAACGCTGGCCGGGCGATTGGGGCGCTTCCTGATCGCAGTTTGAGAAAGAACACCTGAGATGAGCGCAACGGACCTCTCCCTGATCGTCGGTCTGGGCAATCCAGGGCGCGAATATGCCAATACCCGCCACAACATCGGCTTTCGCTGTGTGGATGCTCTGGCGAGCCGACATAGCCTGTCCTTCGAGGACAAGAAGCGCTCCAAGGCCAAGATCGCGCTCGGACAGATTGCCGGGCGTCGCGTTCTGCTGGCCAAGCCGCAGACCTATATGAATCTCAGCGGCAGCGCCGTGCAGGGATTACTGACTTTCTACCGGATTCCCCCGTCGAACCTGATCGTGGTGTACGACGATCTGGATCTACCAGTTGGGACATTACGTATCCGCCCGAAAGGCGGAGCAGGCGGGCACCGCGGTCTGACGGATATCATTCAGTGCCTGGGCAGACAAGACTTCCCCCGTATTCGCGTTGGCATCGGACGTCCGGAGCACGGCATGGACCCGGCGGCCTACGTGTTGCTGCCCTTCCGGCAACATGAGGAACCGCTGATCGAGGAGGCGATCACGCGGGTAGTCCTGGCCATCGAAACCTGGCTGGCAGATGGCATTGACCTGGCCATGAATCGCTACAACGGATCGGCAGAAGAAGTGTTGCAGCGCCAGGCGCGTCCTGCTTCTGCCCGATCCTCTACCCTTGACTCCACCCCACTTCCTGATTGACAGGGCTGTTCTCTATGAATCTCAGCGGCCTATTTGAATACCTGCGTTCAACCCGCACGTACCGAGGGATTCTTCAGGCACTGGACAGGGGGACAGCCATCCCTGATCAACATTTGATGCGGGCTGCCCGTCCGTTTGTTGTCGCTGGTCTCGCGCAGGATTTGCCGCGTCCCATCGTGGTGATCACTGGACGTGTGGATCGGGCGCACAATCTGGTCGAACAGCTTCCAGTCTGGGTGCCAGAACGGTCAGTGCACCGCTTTGCCGAACCCTCGGCGCTCTTCTACGAGCGTGCGCCGTGGAGTGCGCGAGCCATTCAGGGCCGTCTGCAAACCCTGGCGGCGCTGATCAAGCCTGTGGGTGTCCGCCAGACTTCGACTACACCGACACTGGTAGTCACTTCGGCCTATGCAGCCATGCAGAAGACTCTGCCGCCGCGCGAATTCCAGGCTGGCACGCGCGTCCTGCGTACGGGTCAGCGGGCTGTGCCAGATACTTTGCTGCGGGCATGGCTTCAGTTCGGCTATCAGCCGGCCAGCGTGGTAGTCGAGCCAGGGACATTCAGTCGGCGCGGCGGCATCGTGGACATTTTCCCCGTCACGACTGCTCAACCCATACGCATCGAGTTCTTCGGAGACGAAATCGAGAGCCTGCGCACTTTCAACCCTCAGACGCAACGCTCGCAGGCCAGCGTTGAAGAAGTGATCGTGACACCTGCGCGGGAAGCCCTGCCCCGCTATGCGCCCCAGGTAGCCGAGAGACTGGCGTCCTGGTTTTCCTCTCGACCCGAACCGCTGGAAGACGCTGTCTCCGCGCGTCCCGATCAACAGGCATTGGCCGAGGGGATGGCTTTTCCCTATCTGGAGTTTTATCTGCCTTATCTATATGGCAGCCCGGCCAGCCTCTTCGACTATCTCCCTGCTGATGCGCTGGTGATTGTCGAAGACTGGGACGAATTGCGCGCGAGCGTCAATGAACTCGAAGAACAGGCCCTGGCTACGCGCCAGGAGCGCGTGCGTGCTGGTCAGCTTCCCGCGGACTGCCCTTTGCCGTATGTGACCTGGGACGAATTCCAGGATGAGCTTTCGACTCGCCCGGTGCTCCATCTCGCCGCGAATCGCGAAGGCTTGCCTGCCGAAGAGCCTCTCCTGGGCGATCTGTTTGCTCCTGGTGCGCGCTATGGCGGGCAGGTGCGGCGTGTACTGGAAGACATCGCCGACCTGCTTGACCGGGGTGAACGAGTGATCGTCGTGACACAGCAGGCGCAGCGCCTGGCCGAGTTGTGGGGCGAACAGGGCGACTACGCGCCGCCCGTCAGCCAAGTGACCGGCTCACTTCCTTTGGGACTGCCGGTCTTCGTGGAAGGAACCCTGGCCGAGGGATGGGTGCTGAAAAGTGAGCAAGGTCGGCTGCATCTGCTCAGCGACGCCGAAATCTTCGGCTGGCAGCGCCCCGAACCGCGCCGCCGTACTCAACCCCGCGCCCTGCCGCCTGAGGCCAGTTTTGCCGATCTGAATGTTGGGGATTATGTAGTCCATGTGGAGTATGGCATTGGACGCTTCGCTGGACTGCAGAAGCGCATTCTGGATAACAGCGAACGCGAATACCTGGTCGTAGAATACGCCGGCAATGACCTGCTCTATGTTCCGATCCATCAGGCCGACCGCCTCTCGCGCTACGTCGGGGCGGACGATCAGCTTCCACCGCTGAATCGCCTGGGCACGCAAGACTGGAATCGGGCCAAAGAGAGCGCGCGCCAGGCCGTCGAAGAAGTGGCGCGTGAACTGCTGGAACTCTATGCGGCCCGCTCACAGGTGGTTGGGCATGCTTTCAGCCCCGATACTCCCTGGCAGCACGAACTCGAAGCTTCCTTTCCTTATGTGGAAACTGAGGATCAGCTCCGCGCCCTGGCCGAAGTGAAGGCGGATATGGAACGTCCGCAGCCCATGGATCGCCTGATCTGTGGTGATGTGGGATATGGCAAAACCGAAGTGGCGCTGCGAGCCGCTTTCAAAGCGGTGATGGATGGCAAACAGGTAGCGCTCCTGGTGCCGACAACGGTTCTCGCCCAGCAGCACTTCATGACTTTTTCCCGCCGCCTTTTGCCGTTTCCTGTGCGGGTAGAAATGCTGTCGCGCTTCCGCAGTCCGGCGGAGCAGCGGCAAGTCCTCTACGACCTGGCTCAGGGGCGCGTGGACATTGTGATCGGCACGCATCGGTTGTTACAGCCGGACGTGCAGTTCAAAGACCTGGGTCTGCTCATCATTGACGAAGAGCAGCGCTTCGGGGTGACGCACAAGGAATACCTCAAGCGGATGCGCACGGAAGTAGATGTGCTGACTCTCACCGCTACTCCCATTCCGCGTACCCTCTATATGAGTCTCACGGGCATTCGCGACATCAGCATGATCCAGACCCCGCCAGAAGAGCGCCTGCCTGTGGTGACTCATGTTGGCATCTACAATCCCGACCTGGTGCGTCAGGCCATCTTGCGCGAGATTGACCGCGGCGGGCAGGTCTTCTTTGTGCACAACCGCGTGCAGACGATTGATACAGTCGCCGCACGTCTGCGTCAGTTGGTGCCGGAAGCCGAATTCGTGGTGGCTCACGGACAGATGGACGAGCAGCGCCTGGAAGTCATCATGAATGCCTTTGCCCGTGGTGACTTCGACGTGCTGGTCACTACCTCGATTATCGAAAGCGGGCTGGATATTCCCAATGCCAACACGCTCATCGTGGATCGTGCCGACTGGTTTGGCCTGGCACAGCTCTATCAACTGCGCGGGCGTGTGGGACGCGGTGCACATCAGGCCTACGCCTATTTCTTCCACCCGCGCACCAGCCGCCTGACCCCCGAAGCTCGCGCCCGTCTGGAGACAATCGGCGAACAAACCGAGCTGGGCGCCGGTATGTCCATTGCCATGCGCGACCTTGAGATTCGAGGCGCTGGCGATCTGCTTGGCACGCGCCAGAGTGGCCATATCGCGGCGGTGGGATTTCATCTCTACACACAACTGCTGGCCCAGGCCGTGCGCCATTTGAAGGGGGAAAGTCCCCCACCCCAATTGCCGGTGACGACTCCCACTGTCACCATTGATCTGCCCGTGCCAGCCTATATTCCCACTACCTATGTCGGCGAACCCTCGCTACGCATTCAGCTCTACCGCCGGCTGGCCGAGATCAATTCCCTGGAGCGGCTCCAGGAAATGCGCGAGGAGCTGACAGATCGCTTTGGCCCGCTGCCGCGTGCGGTGCAAGGGCTGCTGTTTCAAATCGAGGTCAAACTGCTGGCTCAACGTGCCGGGGCGTCAGCGGTTGCCGCAGAGGGAAATCAATTAGCGATCCGGCTGCCCTACCTGGCTGCTGTAGATCGCTCGGCGCTCCAGCAACTGCTGGGCGAAGATACGCGCGTCAGCCGCACTGCTGTCTGGTTCGCCTACGCCACGCATAGTGAAGAAGCATGGCAGGATCGTCTGCGCGAAATTCTCGATTGCCTGGGCGCTGCCAGAAGTCGAGCGGAACAAATCCCACACTTATCCCCATCTGCGGGATAGTGTGGGATTTATGGTGGGAAAACATGGGATAACGTGGGATATATGGGAAATCAAGTGGGATATGTGGCAAAGTGCGGGATAATATCCCACAATTCCATGCTCTGGCAGGCCCTTCTAGGCCGAATATTCCGCGCAGATTCCCACCGTACCTGGCCCTACGTGTACACCCAGCACAGCCGCTGCATACGACAGAAAGACCTCGCCCGGTTGATAGCGAGCTATCGCAGCTTCGCGCAAGGCTTCTGCCTCTGCTTCGGCATCGCCGTGAATGACCGCCAGCCGGGCGATAGGACGGCCATTGCCCACCTCGCCGATCAAATCCAGCATGCGTTCCAGGGCGCGCTTGCGCGTGCGCACTTTGTCTACCGAGTTGACGATCCCGTCGCGGATTTCGAGCAGCGGCTTGATATTGAGCGCCGTACCCAACAGGCGGCTGGCATTGCCAATGCGCCCGCCCCGGTGAATGTAGTCCAGGCTTTCGATGGTGAACAGGATATGGGTGCGGCTGGCAGTCTCCGTGATAACCTGGGCGATTTCCTCCGGCGACTTGCCTGCATCGCGCGCTTCTGCTGCGGCCAGCATGGTGAAGCCCAACGCCCACGAGACCTTGCGCGTATCTACCACGTGGACGGGAAAGTTGACCAATTCCCGCGCCTGCATCGCTGAAGCATAGGTCCCGCTCAGCGCGCTGGAGATCACCCCACATACCACAGCATCCGCGTTTTCCGCGGCGCGCGCCTGTTCGAAAGCCGCCACGAAATCCTGTGGCGTTGCCTGCGAGGTCTTGGGAATTTCGCGCTCCGTGGTCAGGCGGTGAAACAACTCGCGCTCGCCCAGGTCTACCCCGTCGCGGTAACTCCGATCGCCCCACAATATATACAGGGGGACAACGTGAATACGGCGACTCCTGGCAAGCTCCGGATACAGATTGCAAGTGCTATCGGTGACGAGTGCAGTGACCGGTGACATGCCCCCTCCTCCTGTGCTCCCATCCGTGAGTACACGGGCATCAAGGTGCTTCCCCTACCCAGCCCAGCAGACGAACCTCGCCTTTCAGGCGACTGGTCAGGTTGCGCGCGTTGTAGCCATTTGGGCTGGCAACGTACAGGTCCAATCGGCCATCGGCAGCACCAGCGCGCGTCTGGAAACCCGCGTAGGCCAGCCATTTTCCGTCGGGCGAATAGCGGGGGTCGCAGGCTCCCGGCGTAGTGCCCGCATAGACGATCTCCAGGGTGTTGCGCGCAACTACCAGACCATAGGGGCACTGAGCGTTGCGTCCTCCGAAGGCAACCCATTCTCCGCCAGGCGACCAGGCTGCTGAGAACCCCAGCCGAGGGAACAGGTACCGTTCAGTCTGATTGATCAACGTACCCCGCGAATCTCGCAGCACAATGCGAGGAGGATCGGCCAACTCCTGGTAGATCACCTGCTGCCCCCCAGGTGACCACACCGCGCCGATATTGAGCACCCCTTCCGCCTCGGAGACCTTCCGCGCCGTCCCTGCCTGGACGTTGATCAGCCAGATGTCCGTCTGAGTGGCCAGCAGGTCGGAAGTTCCCGTAGTCACGGCGATCTGCAGGTTGCTCACCCACACTGGCGGGCTGTCTACCCACAGGTCGGATACCCGCTGCACCGCTCCGGTCTCTACGTCGGCCACAAAGAGGTTGCCCCCCATGGGCACAGGTGCGTCCAGTTGCGAACAACTGCCTTCTTCGCCTGGCGTCCAGGTCGGGCAGCGTTCCCGGTCCGACACGAAGGCGATCATGCGCCCATCCGGTGACCAGGCGGGCCAGAAATCAAATGCCCCGTGCGCCGTCAGATTCTGAAATCCTGAACCATCCGCCGCGATCACGAAGATATCTACGTCGTAGGCCGTCGGCAGCGCCAGCGCCAGACGGCTACCATCGGGCGACCACACGGGTTGATGTTCGGGAATCCCGCGCGGATTCAGCGAAGGGATATTGAATAACCGCAGGCTGATGCCCAGGTTCAGGTCGAGCAGATATAGACCGCCGATGCGCGTGCCATCGGGTTGTAGGGCCGGCTCCAGGAAATAGGCAACCCGCCGCCCATCCGGAGACCAGTAGATGCGATCCTCAGTGGAAACCGGTAGATCGAAGAGTTCGATCAGCTCTCCGCTCGATGGGTTGACCAGGAACAGCGTTTCGACTTCTTGTTCCGGAACCGGCGTATTGGGATTCGACGTGCCGCCAGTACGTTCGTTCAGACTGACGATGGCAAAGTACAGGCTTTCCAGCCCTCCGCGCACCTGTGCAGGGAGAGACACTGGTGTCCATTGATCATTGGCCAGTCCCGCTGCCGGATAGGGAGTGGCAGTCGGCGTGAAAGTGGGCGTGGGCGGTGGCGTCTCGGTTGGGGGGGGTGTTGCCGACGGCGTCAAAGTGGGCGTTGCTGAGACTGCCGCCGTAGGCGTCGGGCTGGCCGTCGCGGTTGGCTGGGGAGATGGGGTCATGCTGGGCGATGCCGTTGCCGTGGGCGTAGCTGTCGGTGATTGCACTGACAGATTGCAGCCCGCCAGCAAGATCAGCGATGCGCCCAGGAACAGGAGACTCGTTCTTTTCACCGAAATCACGTCCAGAGACTGACCGATTGATTGTCCGGCTGGTGTACCTGGCCGGACGCGAGCAGAAAGATAGTACCGGATTCGCCTCAATACGTACAGAGTCTATTTTTGAGTCTTCTTGAGCACGTAATACGACCCGCGCTTCTCGCCCATCTTGATCAGAATACCCCGGCTGACCAGGTCAGCCAGGTCACGGCGGATAGTCTCGGAGTGCACTTCCGGGCACATTTCCTGCAAGTCTTTGTTGGTAATGCGCGGATTCTTGCGGTTGATCAGGAAGTCCAGCGCGTATTCCTGGCGGCGATTGATAGGTTCGCCGCGAAAGACACCCCCAAACAGTTCTTGTTCGCTCTCGGCTGCCTTGGGCACGGCGGTGTTGTACAGCGTGACGCGGAACCCTCCCGCCGTCTCCGTGAATTTGGGATCGGGCAGATTGGCCTGGCGCATCAGAGCGATCACGCGGTCTACCCCGTACCCCAGCCGCTCGATGAAGCCCATATCCGACAGCACCTGCACAATAGCCGAGTTGCGCGAAAAGCGTTCCTCGACAATGTTCTCCACGGTCACTGGCCCAGGCAACCCGCCTGGACTGGTGATCTCCAGTCGGTCAGCAAACAGATAGAGCCGGATCCCATCGCCCTGGATGCTGTAGTCGCGGTGTGCGACCGCGTTGACAACCAGTTCGCGGACGGCTTTCAGCGGATACTCCATCTGCTCGCTGCGGGCCATGCGATCGCTGAGCTGTACTCCCTTGCGCAGGTTGTCGGCCAGGAATGTTTCCGCCCGCCGAATCTGTTCGGGCAGCGTGCCGGTGATGTCCTGGCGGGTGAACACGTCACCCATTTCCGTCCCGGCGAAGCGCGCCGCCGTGATATCTGCTCCGCGCAGGAACTGTTGCGGGTCTTTGCCGAAGAGCAGAATACCAGCGTGAGTGGGCACCAGCTCGTCACCACGGCGTACCAGGCAGCCCCGTTTGAGCAAGACTTGCTCCGCGGGCATGTTCGCCAACCCGCTCAGCCCTGCCACATACTCTTCTACTTTGGCCCAGTCCAGGTCAGATTTATGTGCGTCGCGGGCTGGTTCTGCCTCAAAGGTTACGTCCCCCCGCTCTAGCATCAGACGCCGCAACGCGGATGGCGAGAGCGGGACATTGGCGGCCCCTTCGCGCTTGAGGAAGCGCCCTTCGAGGGCGTAGACATAGGGCATGCCTCGTGGCACCTGCACCACCACCAGAGGCGATCCCTGCACCTGCACGACCTGCGGCATGGGGATGATCAGGGGTGGCTCGATGGACAGCGCGGCCTCCAGCACACAGTTGATCGCATTCTCGGTGTCGTCAATGCCCGCCGGTTTGTCGGTCCGGGGAGCTACACCCAACACCACAGTCCCGCCATGACTGTTGGCCATCGCCACCAGGACCGCGGCAATATCGCTGACCTGTGCCCGGCCCGGCAACCAGTCTACCGTCTCGCTGCGCCCATTACGCAGCAGTTCCAGCGTTTCCTGGGCGGTGATCTTCTGGTTTGGTTCCAGAAACCGCTCTCTGGAGATCGTCTGTGTCGTACTGCTGTCTTGCGCGTCCATGGTCATCCCCCGTTGTCATTCCTGGGCACCCTTGAGGTGTGACCAGCCCCCGCTGCCCCAGTTGCGTCCGGTGGAAGCAGAGCGTAACTGAGCACCTCGTCCATGTGCGATACCAGTTGGATATCCAGTCCACGCAACACGCGCTTGGGAATTTCCACCAGGTCTTTCTCGTTGCGCTTGGGCAACAGCACCTGCCGCACTCCCGCCCGGTGCGCAGTCAACACTTTCTCCCGCACACCGCCTACCGGCAGCACTCGCCCGCGCAAGGTGATCTCGCCAGTCATCGCCACGTCGCGCCGGACTTTGCGCTGCGTAAGCGCCGAAATCATCGCAGTTGCCAGGGTGATGCCCGCCGACGGGCCATCTTTGGGAATTGCTCCCTCTGGCAAGTGCACATGGATATCCACACGGTCGAATTCCTCCGGATCGATTCCCAACTGTCGGGCCTGCGACCGCGTGTAACTCAGCGCTGCCTGTGCTGATTCCTGCATGACATCGCCAAGCTGACCGGTCAGCAGCAGATTGCCCTTGCCGGGCATCAGCGTGACCTCGATCGCCATGATGTCACCGCCTGCCTCAGTCCAGGCCAGCCCGGTAGCCACCCCCACTTCGTCGCTCTCTTCGCGCAACCAGGGCAGGAATAGCGGCGGGCCGAGGAATTTGGGGAGCCTTTCCGCCGTGATACGCCTGGTGGGGCGCTTACCTTCTGCCAGCCGCCGGGCCAGCTTGCGGCAAACCTTGCCGATCTCGCGCTCCAGGTTGCGCACGCCCGCTTCATAGGTGTACTCGCGGCAGATCAGACGGATGGCTTCCTCTTCGAAGTGTACGCCACTGTCACCGAGTCCGTGCTGTTTGAGCTGCCGCGGGATCAGGAAATGCCGGGCAATGCTCACCTTCTCGTCTTCCACATAGCCCGGAAACTCGATCACTTCCATGCGATCCAGCAACGCCGGCGGAATGGGGTCCAGATAGTTGGCGGTGGTGATGAAGAACACATGCGACAGATCGTAGCTGACGTCCAGGTAGTGGTCAGAGAAGGCGTGATTCTGCTCCGGATCGAGCACCTCCAGCAAGGCTGCCGCCGGGTCTCCGTGGAAATCCACACCCAGCTTGTCTATCTCGTCGAGCATGAAGACGGGATTGATCGTCCCTGCCTTGCGCATTGTCTGGATGATCCGCCCCGGCAACGCCCCGATGTACGTCCGGCGGTGTCCGCGGATTTCGGCCTCGTCGTGTACCCCGCCCAGGCTCACTCGCACGAACTCGCGCCCCAGGGCCTGAGCAATGCTCTTGCCCAGCGAGGTCTTGCCCGTCCCCGGCGGTCCCACGAAGCACAGGATGGGAGTCTTCATGGCCTCACCGGCCAGTTGGCGGACGGCCATGTGCTCCAGAATGCGTTCTTTGGCTTTGGTCAACCCGTAGTGTTCGGCATCCAGCACGCGCGCAGCGTGGGCCAGATCGAGATTGTCCTCCGACTGCGTCACCCAGGGCAGATCGAGCAGCCAATCGAGGTAGGTACGAATGATCCCCACCTCCGGTGCCATAGGAGGGATCATCGTCAGGCGAGCCAGTTCTTTCAGGGCCTTGTCCTTGGCCTCCGGCGTCATTTCCTTCTGTTCGATCCGCTGACGCAGTTCGTCCAGTTCCTGCTGAAAGATGTCCGCCTCGCCAAGCTCATGCTGGATCACGCGCATCTGTTCGCGCAGGAACATCTCGCGCTGATTGCGGTCTACCTCCCGCCGTACCTGTGACTGAATGCTCTCTTCCAGCTCCAGCATTTCCAGCTCGCGCCCCAGCAGGCTGCTCACCCGGCGCAGGCGCTCGACGGGATCGGTCGTCTCCAGCAGGCGTTGTCGTTCCGTCAGGGGCAGGTCGAGCGTGGACGAGACCATGTCGGCCAGCCAGCCCGGATGCTCGATGTTGAGAGCATACACATAGGCTTCCTCTGGCAGTTGCGGGCTGAGTTCGACGCATTTCTGGAAGAGACTCAGCGTCGCGCGCATCAGGGCCGCTACTTCGCGCGTCTCTGGCACGTCTTCGGCTATCGGACGTGCGCGCACCCGGATATAGGGTGTGGTCTGCAGAAACTCCACGATCTGTACGCGCCGCCTTCCCTGGGCCAGGACGCTGGTGCCGCCATCCGGCAGGTGCATCAGGCGACCCAAAGCCATCTCCGTCCCCAGGGTGTACAGGTCGTCCGGGGTCGGGACGGCAATCTCATCGTCGCGTGTCAGGACGCCGATCACCGTCTCGCGGCGGATCTGTGCTTCACCGACTGCCGCGATATCGGCTTCGCGCTCCAGCATCAGCGGTGCCACCATATTCGGATACACGACGGTTTCGCTAAGCGGCAGCAACACCGCTTCGATGAAGCCGTCAGCATCCGGCTGTGCATCATTGATAGAGAAAAAGTCGTTGAGACTATGGCCAATCATGGACAACAGCCAGCCTTCCACCACGGCATAACCACCCTGTCTTCGGCAATCCCGGCCCGCTTAGCCCACCGGCGCATCATAGCCTTCCACTGCTCGCTGTGTGTGTCCAACCGGCAATCCCAGCACTGTCCGGGCTTCTCCGACAATGAACAGCGATCCGGTGACCAGAACAAGGCCTTCGGTCCCCGCCAGAGCACGAGCCTGCTGCAGAGCCTTTCGTACGTCGGCTATTTCGTACACTGGCCGCGCAAAACCAGCCTTGCGTGCGGTCTCTGCCAGGGCTGCCGGTTCGAGGGCGCGCGGATGCACCGCCTGCGCCGCAATCAGGGCGTCAGCCGTTGGCAGCAGCGCCGCAAACATGCCCGCCACATCCTTGTCTGCCGAAGCGCCGAATATCAGAATGAGTGGACGCTGCGGGAACATGGCATCCAGCGCCGCGCGCAGTCGCCACGCCGATTCTCCGTTGTGTGCCGCATCGAGCACAATCACAGGGGTCTGTTCCACAAGTTCCAATCGTCCGGGCCAGTCAACCTGCTCAAAGCCCAGCCGAATCCCCTCTGCGCTCACTGGCAATCCTGCCTGCGCGGCACAGTCCAGGGCCGCCAGGGCTACGGTGGCGTTTATCGCCTGATGGTCACCTGCCAGCGCGGTGAAGTAAGGCTGCTGTGGTCCGGCAGCGGGACCGGCGCTGAACCATTCACCATGCGGGGTGCTGCGCTCTGGCTGGAAGAGCCAGTCGCGCCCCACCAGAATCAGTCGCGATCCGTTTTGCTCGGCGACCTGCTCCAGCACTGCCAGTGCTTCGGCAGGCTGCGGCGCGCTGACCACAGGCACGCCAGGCTTGATGATGCCCGCCTTTTCGCGAGCGATAGATGCCAGCGAGTCTCCCAGGAGGTGTGTGTGGTCGTAGCTGAGGCTGGTGATCACCGAAACGACCGGTGTGACCACATTGGTTGCATCGAGCCGCCCCCCCAGTCCGACCTCCACTACCGCCACGTCCACCTGCTGCTCGGCGAAATATAAAAAGCCAAGGGCCGTGGTCACTTCGAACCAGGTAATGTCCGGTACCTGCTCCACCACCGGGCGCAGGCGGTTCACCATCGCGGTAAAGTCTTCTGGGCTGATGAGCTGATTGTTGATCCGGAACCGCTCTCGATAGTCTTGCAGATGGGGTGAAGAATACAGCCCCACTTTCAGGCCAGAAGCACGCAATGCTGCCGCGCACATCGCCCCCACCGATCCCTTACCTTTGGTGCCGGTGATGTGAATGACCGGATAGGCATGGTGCGGATCGCCCAGGGCGGCCAACACCGCGCGCGGGCGCTCTAGGGTCATTACTTCTGGGGCGTAGCGTACATGCCGTTCTACTTCCCAGTTGACAAAGCCGTAAAGGTAGTCTAGAGCCTCAGCATAGGTTTCGAGTTCGCTCGACGAAGTCATCCGGTCTCCCTGTGCATACGACGGCCTGTCAGGGCCGGGTAGGCGTGCAATCTGGTCGCAGGGCTGGCAGCACACCCCAGGGTTACACGCAATATCCCACATATCCCACATACTACCCATAAACCGGAGACAGGACAAGCCCTAACTGATTCCTCGGCTGGCCCGCTTGCTTGTCCGACGTCAGTTGGCTCACCACCGATCGGCTGACGCCTGTGCCGGAAACAGCGACCTTCTGGTACAATACTCCCGCGGCAGGACTGAAGACAGGACGAGTGTGCTATGCCAATTCCCAGGCTTCTGACGCTGGTTATAGCCCTGGTGACACTGGCCGTCGTGGTGACAGTCGGGGCAATCGTGTTGCGCCCGCCGCTACCTTTGCTGGTCAGTGCCTCCTTTGACCGGACGCGCATCACGCCCAACGCCGACGGACTCGACGATCTGGCCGTCGTGCAGTATCGTCTCTCCCGCCCGGCAACGATCAGCATCTACCTCGATGGCAGTGACGGCACTCGCTATTACTTCCGTCAGAATGAGCCACGCATTGCCGGTCGTTATCGCGTTTTGTTCAGTGGGATCGTCGCGGGCTACACCCTGCCCGGAGAGGACATCGCGGGTGTCATCGAACGCCGTCTGATTCCCAACGATCGCTACACCTGGGTTATCGAGGCTAGCGACGGGGATACCGTGGAGCGCAAGTCGGGCGTCCTCGAAATCGCTGAGGCTGATAGTGCCCTGCCGGAGATTTCCGCTTTCGAGATTCACCCCGCCGAATTCACTCCCAACCAGGACGGCATTCGCGACCGGGTGAGCATCAACGTGTACCTGGAAAAGCCCGCTCAGCTCTCTGTCTATCTGGAGGATACCAGCGGTCAGCGCTATTACCTGCCGGAGCGTGAGGAAGGCCGCCTGCCAGGTGACAGGGGCAACCATGAATTCGACTACGACGGAGGGGTTGATCAGGGGATGGAACCGCCGCCCGACGGTCAGTATGCGGTCTATGCGGTGGCTCAGGATGCTGTGGGACAGCGGATCGTGCGCCAGGGCAGCCTGAGCATTCGCGACGGCGGACTGCCGCAGGTTGAGATCGTGCCACAGGCAGCCGGCGCAGTTGTCTACTTCGGGACTATGCCCTACGAAGATCGTTACTACACCGATCTGAGCATAGCGGGCGAGAGCATCTCCAAGCCCGAAGGGGTGATATCGGATCTCACGACCCTTACCATGCCCCTGGGCGATCTGCTGGTCTTCAAACTGACTGTCAGCAACTACGGTTCGACACCTGTGCGAACCGCTGGTCCGTTCCCCGGCACGGTCTATCAGTTCAATCAACGGGCGGCTAGCCTGGAAGCTTACGAAGAATCGGGAGCGTGGCGTATCGGGATCAACTGTGACACGGCGTACAGTGACTTTCCCTGGCGCTGGGCGCTGGCTCCCCTGGAAGAGCTTCAGGCCGTGTATGACGAGGAGACGGGCGAGACCTACTACTACCTGTTGCCAGGTCAGCGGGCTGAGGTCTGGGGCGCCATCCGCATGACAGAGATTCGCAAGGCCCGTAATCCGCAGGAATGCTGGGCGGGTCTGATCCATGAGGACGTGGGGATACCGGCGTTCCAGAGCCGTGTCGGCGCGCGCGAAATCGAGTTGGTGACGGTCACTGACTCCACTGACTGAGTGCTTTCTGCCGCCTTGCCTGCTCTGGGCGGATGCTGTACCATGGTGGCCAGGAACGGCTATCCAGGCAGGAGGTGAGCCATCAACTTGCCAACTCGTCGCCAAACGCTGATGGTCGTGCTTGTATGGGTGCTCAGCGCGGTGCTGATGGCCTGCGGTGGGGCGGACGATTCGCGTCGTCCGACGCGCGTACCTACTCGCATTCCTCCTACCCCTACCCTGCGCTCTACCGCCCTGCCCGAAGTGGACGAAGCGCCAGCCATCGGTGACGCGGAGCGTCCGGTTACGCTGCTCTTCGCTGTGCCCGCTGATCGGAAGACTGCAACGACTCGTCAGATTGCCCAGCAACTGTCTCAGTACCTCAGCGATAGTCTGGGGCTGTCCTTCGCCGTCGAGCTTTCTGATGAGAGCAGTGCTCTCGACCTGCTGTGCAGCGGCGCACCTGCCCTGGCCTGGGTCAGCGCGTTCACTTACGCTGCAGCCAGGCAGGAATGCGAGGTCACACCTTTGCTGGCGGTAAAACGCGGGCGCTCGCCAGACTTCACGATCGGGCAGAGCGCCGAGATTGTCGCGCGCACCGAAATCACCGATTTGTCGCAGATGGCCGGGCAAACCTTCTGCCGCAGCGACGACCAGGATGTGGCAATGGCGTGGGTCTTGCCTGCTTTGTTGCTGAGCAGCGCTGGGGTGAATCCCTTCATCGAACTTAAGGCCGTTCGCGACTATCCCGATGACGCGGCGGTCATCCTGGCGCTGCAGGCGGGAGAGTGTGCCGCAGCCGCCTTTCGTCCGGGTGACTTTGATCAGGCTTTGCTCGACGCAGTCTCCGCCGTGGCCGACGTGGAGGGCGAACGTCCCGACTACAGCGATCTCAAAGCAGCCGTGCACGTCATCGTCCCGGCGGCGGACACGACAGCACCCGCCACGACGGGGCAATGGCGTGGCCTCGCGACGGGTGTACTCCCCTTTGAGGTGCTGGTTGCCGCTCCAGAAAACGCTTTGCCCAAGAGCCTGGGCAACCTGGAGAATCTGCGCAACTCGCTGGCAGAGCAGATCGCGGCTTTCTTCAACGATCGCGTCGAAGGCACGACGCGTCTGAAGCGGCTGCTGGATGCAGATGGCATCTTGCCGGTCAGTGCTCAGCACTATCGGTCATTCGTCACCATGCTGGAACGGGCAGGCTGGCGCATGGCCTTTTTCCCGTGAGATAGAGCTTCGAAACCTGCCACACGCTGATTGCCATCATCCATGTCTCTTGAGCTGGCTGTCGTCATCGTTTCGTGGAACACGCGCGATCTGACTCTGAATGCGCTGCACACCCTGCTGACTGACGTCGAGACACACGGCCCTCAGGCTGAGGTTTGGGTTGTAGACTGTGCTTCGACCGATGGAACGCCGCAAGCCATCCGCGAACGGTATCCTCAGGTATCGCTGATCGCCAGCGACCGCAACCTTGGTTTCGCGGCGGGCAACAATCTTGCGCTGCGGCAGCTTGGCTTCGGCGAGCCGGCTGCGGCGGAAACACGCTCTGTTCTGCCGCGTGCGGTCTATCTGCTGAACCCTGACACAGTGACTCTGCCGGGCGCGACGCGCACCCTGTACGATGCGCTCTTCAGTCTTCCGCGCGCGGGCGTCGTCGGCGCGCAGTTGACCTATGAGGACGGTTCGTTTCAGCATGGCGCGTTCAGGTTCCCCGGTTTGCTGCAACTGGGGATCGAGCTGTTCCCTGCGCCTGCTCGCCTTTACGACTCGTGGCTGAATGGGCGCTATTCGCGTCGTCAGTACGAACGAGGCGTCCCCTTCCGCGTTGATCACACCCTGGGGGCCACCATGATGGTACGGGGGGAAGCGATTCAGCAAGCCGGTTTGCTGGACGAGAGCTATTTCATGTATTGCGAGGAGATTGACTGGAGCTTCCGTATTCGCCGTGCCGGTTGGGAGATTTATACTGTGCCAGCCGCCCGTGTCATTCACCTGGGAGGCCAAAGCACCGGCCAGGTTCGCCCACAGAGCCTGATCAATCTCTGGCGCAGCCGCCTCCGCCTGTTCGACCGCTACTTCACACCCCAGAAGCGCTATGTGGCACGGCGCATGGTGCGCCTGGGCATGCGTCTCCGTTTGCGAGGCATCGAGCGAGCGTTTCGGCAAGGGAAGCTTTCTCCTGCCGACCATGAAGCGCTGATCGCTGCTTACCAGACCATTCTGTCGCTGTGAGGGATTCAGTGTCCACCGAACTGGCCGCGGTCATCCTGGCCTGCAACGAGGCAGAGAACATCGTGCCGTGTGTTGAGAGCGTGCGTTGGGCCGATCAGGTCTTTGTCATCCTGGATACGCGCAACGCCGACGATACGCCTGCCCTCGCCGCACAGGCGGGCGCGGAGGTAATCACGAATCGTTTTGAGAACTACGCGCAGCAGCGTAATGACGCGCTGCGCCTGGTGCAGGCAGAGTGGATTCTCTTCATTGACGCGGACGAGCGTTCGAGCGCCGAGCAAGCAGCAGAAGTCCGTGCTACTCTGCAGCATCCGGCTCATCACGGCTACTGGATACCCCGCCACAACTACATCTTTGGACGCCTTACTCTGCACGCGGGCTGGTATCCGGACTATCAGATGCGTCTGCTGCACCGCGGCCACGCCCGTTATGATCCGTTGCGTCATGTACACGAGCTGGTGATCCTGGATGGCGAGCCTGGCTACCTGACCGTGCCCTTTGTGCACTTCAACTACCGCGATCTGCGCCAGTTTCGCGCCAAGCAACGGCGCTATGTGGCCTTCGACGCACACATCTTGCAGCAACAGGGCATCCGGCCCCGGCTGCACAAGTTCTTCACACGCCCACTATGGCAGTTTTGGTGGCGGTTTGTCGCTCTGCAGGGCTACAAAGACGGATGGCATGGTCTGCGTCTCAGTCTGCTCATGGCCTGGTACGAGCTGCAGAAATACGTCGAGTTGCGCCGCCTGTATCGTTCATCCTGAACCAGCTCTAACCTCCCGCCCTTCGTCGCGACACCAGCTCGGCCAACACATGGAGTCCCCCGCCCACTACGCTATGGCCGCCCAGTAACACAGGGATTGGCGCGGCGGCTGCTGCCTGGGTGAATGCATACAGCCATTCGTCGGTGATGGCCTTCACGAGAAACAGATCGGAAGAGAAACGCTCGTCTGCTGCAGGGTAGTGCCCGGCGGCGGCCATCAGTACCCGCGAATCAATGATCGCCGCATCAACCATCCCGGCCAGTTCGTCGAAAAAGCCCTGTGGCCCCAGCAAATCCACCAGGCGAGCGAGCAGAGATCGGACTTCGCCCCGTGCCAGTCGTTCGCTGGCTACCATCCCCCGCTCTTCTGCGAAGACGCGCAGCCAGCATTGGGTCACTTCGTTCAGCGCCGCCCAGGCTTGCGGAGCGACACGCCCGATCAGGGCAACCCGGCTCCCATCGCGGGCCAGGGTATCCAGCATCGAAGCCAGCGGTATCCGATCGAGCAGAGCGTCCTGGCAGGCTACTCGCAGATGCGACGGGCAATTGGGGTGTTCGCGTACGATGGCCAGGTCAGCCGGCGTGTCGAGATCGAAGGCCCAGGCTGGTCGCATGCCTTCCGGACGGATCACTCGATAGCCACCCTCCTGCTGCAAGAGCCAGGCGAGGCTATTGTCGCGCCCCACTTGCTCCAGGATGGGTAAGACCGCATTGTCCACCGTGAAAGCGACCCAATCGCTGGAATGCAAATTGTTGGTGATCGCCAGGTGCAGCCCTGAGCGGAGAGCCGCTTCCAGGGTAGCGCGTGTCCACCCGACGATTGATTTGGGCAACAGTGGCGCGCTTGCAGCGCCGAAATATAGGACGGCGGCCATCTGATACCGTTCGATCAATCCGGCCAGGCGTTGCCCAAAATGAAACGATTCGGCGTCTGGATCGAGTATGCAGGCCGGGTGTTGTATGGACTGCGCATCCGCTACAGCCAGGACGATGGGGGCCAGTCCCTCTTCTGCCAGAGCTTCGATCAGGTCAACCCCCGCGGCCTGCGTGGCACGGTAGAGCAACTGCTCCGCCCGTGATTTTCCCCCCGGCCCAAGCATGATCACCGCCCCAACGTCAGACATGGTTGACCACCTTTGCGCGGCAAGACAGCGGATGCCAAAGACAAAGGGCCGGGATGACCCGGCCCCGAAGAGACTTGCTCATTCATCACTCGATGCGCGGTTCAAGCACCCCGTAGTTTCCGTCTTCGCGGCGATACAACACACCCACTTTGGCCGTTTCAGCGTTGAGGAAAACGAAGAAGTTGTGTCCCAACAATTCCATCTGATCAATCGCCTCTTCCTCGCTCATGGGAATCAGCGTGACGGTCTTGCGGCGCACGATGGCTGTCTTCTCTTCTTCCTCCTCTTCCTCCACTGTTGCTCCAGGTACGGACTCCACAGTCTCCAGGGCTTGTTCGGTTTCGTAGAAGCGCCCTGCCCCGCGGCGCTTGCGCTTGCCCTTGTAGCGTTCGATCTGACGATACATCTTGTCGAGCGCCACGTCGAGAGCCGCGTAGATGTCCGGTTGCTTCTTCTCCTCCGCCCGCAGAATGACCCCTCGTGTGTTGCGCAGGGTGAGCTGTGCAATGCACTGATCCATGCCTTGTTTGCGGCGTTCGATAGCCAGGTCAACACGAACTTCCTGAATGTTGGGTAAGTAGCGATCCAGTTTGCTCACTTTCTTTTCGACGTGCTCCTGCAGGCGCGGTGTTACATCAACGTTGCGAGCATGAATCCTGAGTTCCATTGCCTACACTCCTTTCGTCAGTGGCGCTCACGGCAAGCCAGGCGTGTCAAACACGCCCATGCCCGCATCCGCAAACACGGCGCTGGCCAGCGCTACGCCGTACACCCTCCGCGCGCCCGCGGCGCGAAGGGCAGCAGCGCAGGCTCCCAGCGTTGCACCGGTTGTCAATACATCGTCAACCACAACCACACAGCGGCCTTCTACCAGAGCGGGCGCTGCTACGAACGCGCCCGCCACGTTCTCGCGGCGTTGCTGGGCGTTGAGATGCGTTTGTGTCTCAGTCTCCCGCACGCGCGATATTGCCTCCTCGCGATACTCCCATTTCATGGGTCCCGCCAATGCTCTTGCCAGCAGCGCCGACTGATTGTAACCGCGCTCCCGCAGCCTGCGCTGATGCAGTGGCACAGGGCACACCATATCCACAGACCAGTTCGTGTCTCCCAGCGCCAGGGCCGCCAGGTGAGCCAGCGGTTCGGCCAGACGCCTGACGCCATCGTACTTCAGCGCGTGTATCGCCGACCGCGCTGGGCCTTCGAAGGTGACTGCGACGCACATATCATCCAGCCCCTCTACCATGCGGGCTGGGGCTGTTTGCATCTGTGCCAGGCAGCGTGGACACAAAAAGCTCCCCACACGTTGACAGTGTACGCACTGCGGCGGAAAGACCAGATCCAGCGCAGTGACCGACACCTGATGTGCCAGGAGCTTGAGGGCATCGGCGGAGAACCAGACTCGCCAGCCTGTTTCTCCGCGCTGCCGGTTTGCGTTGTCCAGATGGTGACGGGTCAAGTCAGTCTCATGTGCTCGCTGATCAGAAAGACCCCAGGACGCCCGACTCCAGCAGAATGACCACTGCCGGGCCAAGCAACACGATCCAGATCGACGGGAAGATCAGAAAGACCATCGGGATGATCATCTTCACCGGCGCTTGCTGCGCTTTTTCCTGCGCGCGCTGACGACGCTTGACGCGCATCTGATCCGCCTGGATGCGCAGCACCTTGGCGATGCTCACGCCAAGTTGTTCAGCCTGGATTAGCGCGGCCACAAAGGTCGTCACGTCGGGCACATCCATCCGGTTGGACATATCGCGCAGGGCATCACTGCGGCGCTTGCCGAGTTGGATCTCTTGCAGCACACGCCCGAAGGCAATGGCGATCTCGTTATCCCACTTCTCATAGACTTTGCCCATGGCCTGCTCAAAGCTAAGCCCGGCTTCCACGCAGATAGTGAGCAGGTCGAGCGCATCCGGCAAGGCCCGGATGATGGCCTCCTTGCGGCGACTGATCTGACTCTTGAGCTGGAGCAGCGGCAGATAGTAGCCCAATACCGCGCCGCCGATGGTGCCCAGCGTGCCTTTGACGGCCCCCCAGTTGGTGAAGAAGAAGAACAGCACGAACGCGCCCACCCCCATGCCGATGGTCAGAGCGATGCGCTGGCCGAAGAACACGGCGGGTTCCATGCTCTGCGTTTTGCCTGCCAGTTCGATCTGCCGGCGCACACTCTCCATCTGATTTTCGGGCGTGAACTTGGCCGCGAAGCGCGCCAGTGCCCTGTACATGGGAATGATGACGCGCTCCCGCGTGCTCAGGGAGAGTTCGATCTCTTCGAGCGACGCAGGCACTTCCCGATCGCCATACTGCGCCAGACGTTTTTCGAGCGGATCGGCATCTGTTCGGTCTGAGTAGCCTACCACGATCAGGCCACCGAGCAGTAGTGCCGCTGCAATCAGGAGAATCAGGATAATCGGGTCCATAGTCCACTCTCGCCCAGTACCTGGTGTGTGGTCAGTACTTGATGTCCACGATCTTCTGAATGATCGCTGCGCCCGTGCCAATCAGCCCCAGGCCGCATCCCAGCATCGGCCAGCCGCACATGCGGTTCTCGACCAGATTGGACATGTAGCCGGGGCTGACCATGTAGAGGAAGATCGTCAGGGCCACTGGCAGCAGCGAGATGATCCAGCCCGTGATGCGTCCCTGTGCTGTCAACACGCGAATCTCACCCTTGAGCTTGATACGCTCACGGATGGTGTGCCCGATCGATTCCAGCACTTCGGCCAGGTTACCGCCGACTTCGCGCTGGATGTTCACCGCCGTGTTGATCAGGTCGAGGTCATCGCTGGGCATACGCGCCAACAGGTGATCCAGCGCGTTCTCCATGGGGATACCCAGTTGGACTTCCATCACCACCCGGCGGAACTCGCTGGCAGTCGGCTCTGGGGACTCACGCGAGATGGCTTCCAGCGCCTGCAATACACCATAGCCAGAGCGCAGCGCGTTGACCCACAGGGAGAGCGTGTCCGGCAACTGGTTCTCGAATGTTCGCAAGCGCTTGGACTGCCGGCGTGCCACATAGAAACGGGGAAAGAAGAAACCGGCCACCGCGGCCACACCGGCCCCAATGGGCGAGGTGAACGCTGCCAGCCCGATCAGGAAGCCACCCACGGAGGTGATCACATGCAGGGCCAGATACTCGGCGACAGTGAGTTTGAGGTCGGCGCGTGACAGTTGCGTGCGCCATTTCTGTGCAAATCCCCTGTCTGCCAGCATGGCATCCAGGCGGCGTGTGATCAGGGTGGCTTCGTGGGTCGGATCGGGTTTCTGTAGTTCCTCGAACTCGACCAGCAGGCTGCCTGGCTCCGACGTGTAGCGCCCCAGGCGCTCTTCGATCTGCTCCCGCCGCTCGGCTCGGATGCTGATCACGCCGGCGATCAAGATGATCACCGCCATGACTCCGGCTACGCCCGCTATCGCGATTTCCATCTGCCTCTGCCCTCCCCGCGCTCTCGCTGTTACTTTCTATTCTACCAGGGAAGTCCTATTGCCCGATAGCCATCGCAGGATGGCTGCCTGTTCGCCCAGCGGGCCTTGCCTTGCCCCATGCTTTCAGTCGCAGAAGGGTCAGTGCGTCTGCCTTAGTAACGCGAGACGCCAATCCCGAACACAGACGACGGCAGGTGAATGCCCGCGGCCTCGATCTTGTCAATGAACTTGGGACGCAGCCCGGTCGGACGAATGCGCCCGATCACCTTGCCCGCTTCCAGGCCAGTCTGTTCGAACTCAAACAGGTCGGACATGGTGATCACGTCGCCTTCCATGCCCTGCACCTCGGTGATCTTGACGATCTTGCGCGAGCCGTCGCGCAGGCGATCCTGATGGATGATCAGGTCAATGGCCGAAGCGACTTGCTCGCGGATGGCGCGCACCGGCAGGTCCATGCCTGCCATCAGACACATCACCTCCAGACGGGCCAGTGTGTCGCGGGGACTGTTGGAGTGCAGGGTGGTCATCGAACCTTCATGACCGGTGTTCATGGCCTGCAGCATGTCCAGCGCCTCGCCCGCGCGGCACTCGCCGACCACAATGCGGTCGGGGCGCATACGCAATGAGTTGACTACCAGGTCGCGGATACTCACCTCACCGCGTCCCTCGATATTGGGTGGGCGGCTTTCCAGCGGGACGACGTGCTCCTGCCGCAGTTGCAGTTCTGCCGCGTTCTCAATGGTCACGATGCGCTCGTCGTTGGGAATGAAACCGGAGAGCACATTGAGCAGCGTTGTCTTGCCCGAACCAGTACCCCCGGACACAATGATATTAAGCTTGGCTACCACAGCCGCGCGCAGGAATTCGGCGATTTCGGGCGTCATCGAGCCGAAGCGGATCAGGTCTTCGACAGTGTAAGGACGCCGCGAGAACTTACGGATAGTGATTGTCGGGCCGCACAGCGCGATCGGGCGGATGACTGCGTTCACACGCGAACCATCTGGCAGACGCGCATCTACCGTCGGTGAACTCTCGTCAATGCGACGACCCAGCGGGGCTACAATGCGGTCGAGGACACGCAGCACATGATCTTCGTCTTCGAAGGTGACGTTAGTGCGCAGGATATTGCCGTTGCGCTCGATGTAGACATTCTTGGGGCCGTTGACCATGATCTCGGTAATGGTGTCGTCGGCCAACAGCGGCTCCAGGGGGCCATAGCCCAGAATTTCGGCGACGATGGCCTCATAGAGCATCTGTCTCTCCTGACGCCCCAGCACGATGCTCTCTTCGTTCAGGATGGTGGTGAACAGCTCCTCAATCGTCGCCCGCACCTCTGGCGAGCGCGGGTCCACGCTGGCGTCCAGTTCCGAAAGCAACTTGTTCTGGATGCGGACTTTGAGGTCCTGATAGCCTCCACCGTCAGGCCGACGTGCTGCCACAGCACCTGCTGCCGTGGGCACCTGTGCCTGCCTCACCTGCTCCAGCTTGGACGTTTGCGGCTTCTCACCCCCCTGACCACCCCGTTCTATTCTCCGCAACAGGGACATACTCACCTCCCGACTGTTTCCTCGCTCTTCCGGCTGATATCCGTAAACACATCAGTTTCCGCTCAGTAAAGCCCGCAGGCCGCTCTTCGAGCGCGGTTCGCTCTGCGGTTTGGTTTCTTCTGGTTTTTCCTGCTCCACCGATTTCCGCACGTGTTCGGCCAGCTCTATCAGCTCTCTGCCTGGAGACTGCGATTTGGCCTTGGCGACCAACGGAACACCCTGATTTACCGCAACCAGCATGGCCGCGTTGTCCAGTGGAATGGTTGACACCACTTTGAACTTCAGATGACTTTCGATAGAGTTGACAGGCACGGCTCCTCGCCCGCGCTCTTTCTCGCTCAGCACACGATTGAGCACGAAGAGGACTTTGTCCAACATCCCGGCGTCCCGGAAGATGTCGAGCATCTTGCGCACGTTGCGCACGCAAGGAATGGTTGGATTGGCGACCAGGATGATCCGCTCCGCTACATCGAACAGCTTGTGCGTCATATCGTCGTATTGCGTCGGCGTATCCACGATCACGAAATCGTAGGATTTCGACAGTTGTTGCACCAGTTCCCGAACTGCATCTGACGAAATATCGTACGCTGCTACAGGAAGCGGAGGGGCCGTCAGCACCTTCAAGCCGCTGGCGTGCGTGACCAAAACGCTGTCAACCATCTCCTGGTCAATATCGTGCACGTTCTTGGTCAGATCAGCGATGCTACGCTGTGCCTGTACGTTCAGAAACGTATCAACGTCTCCGAATTGCAGGTTGGCATCTACCAGCAGCACGCGAGTATCGTGACGCATGAGTGCTGCAGCCACATTGGTGGCCACCGTGGTGACCCCTGCGCCTGCCTGAGGGCTGTAGACAACAATGATGTGCCCTGCCCCTGCGATAGGAGTCAGAACACTTGGCTTCCCTTCGCGCGCTACGGCTGTGCGCAGCGACGACATCTGCGCTTCTTGCTGACGGATCGGTTCGTTGCGCTCGTATACGCGCCGGATGGTGGCGTACAGTTCCTCGCTGGATACCGGCTTGGTCAGGAAATCGCGTGCGCCTGCCAGCATGGCCTGACGCATGTATCCCTGCTCATTTTGCACCGACATGATCACCACAGCAGCCGTACGCACGGCCATGGTGATCTGTTTGGTGGCGGTGATACCGTCCATGTCGGGCATGTTGATGTCCATCAGGACTACGTCAGGCTTGTACTGAGTAGCCAGTTCAATGGCCTCACGCCCTGTGCTGGCACCGTCTCCACCGACTACCTCGATATCCGGCTCGAAGGCGAGCAGTTTGCGGATGTTCTCGCGCGTATCCGGAATGTCGTCAACAATCAGCACTTTGATGACCTGACGCTCGCTGCTCATAGTCGTTACCTTGTCTGTGCCACCAACCTGTCGTGTCCTGCGAACTGTCCGCCGATGAGCATAAAGGGCATGCGGACGCTCGCGCGAGCGCGTGCCCTTTATGCTATTTTAACGCAAAGTCAATGCTTTTGTCCAAAGCGCTATTCCCCGGCAGCCTGACCAACCGCTTGCTGTAAGAAGCTGTGTAGCTGCCCAATGTCAAAGCGCCGCACGCTGGTGATCGGCGGTTCGAGCGCGAACTCCAGCGCCACGGGCGGCTGCGCGTTGTACGTGCGGATCATATAGTCCAGCGACACCGGATCGGTCGCCACGACACTGTTGTCACCAGCCGTGCGCAACGCCAGGGTGATGGGAATCTGCGCGTCCACCGCCCAGGTGAGCACCAGCGCATCCTGAGGAGTCACCGCCAGCGTGATGATCAGGGGCATGTAAGGCGTTGCCGTAGGTTGTGGAGTTGCCTGCTGTGCTCCCCCTTCTCCAGGCGGCGGGACCGTTTCGATGACCTGTGGCGTAGGCGTCGCGCCCACGATGTCTCCACCCGGCGGGAAGTAGCCGACGTGCAGCACCCAGGCGTTGGTCACCGTGCGTTGCGTGACCAGACGAGGCCGCTGAGAGGGTTCGCTGGGGCTGAGCAAGACCCCTTCCGGAGACAGGGTGCTGGCTTCCGGTCGCCCTTGGCGCGGGGCACCAATGCTCAGTTCACCTGTCTCCAGGCGAGTGATCAGGGAGACGTTGTTGGGCATGCGCGTCTGGAAAGTGGGATCTACGTCAATGTACAGGAAGGACAGGATCACATCCACGAAGTCGCCCGGTTGGATGCCGTAGGCCACCTGCCCCACGCCTGTGGGATCCAGGGGGATGGACACGGCCACCCGTGGCTGATCGTCTTCGAAGGCGCGCATCAGCGCCGCCGCATCCGATCCTGTCTGCGCAATCTGATAGAGGTTGGGCACGATCTGCCTGGCCAGAATGGGCATCCCCCGCGGAATGTCGGTGCGCGCAATCTGACCAATCACATCCTCCAGCTCTTCTGCCGTAAAGTAGTTGCCGGGTTCGGGCAATGCTTCCTGCGGCCAGAGCTGCACGCCAACGCCATCAGGTGGGATCACAATGCCACGCGGCAGGTCCTGAATCGCCACCACGATCTCCACCATATCCAGAAAACGTGGGCTTAGTTCCTCAGGCAGGGGAGTGGTCTCTGCCGCCACAGCCGGGGTTTCGGTTGTCCCCTCCTGTCCGGTTTCATCGCCGCCGGACATCAACACGAACACGAGCACAATCACCAGGATGATGACCATGCCCAACAGGATCAGCACTCGACCTCGCATAAGGTTTTCCCTCCCGAACGGTCTGCACCGGGATAGACCAGGCCACGTGACAACCTGTCGCAGTTGCTAACTAGTGTAGTCTGATGTCGAAAACGCGCAAACAGGCCCAAAGTCCCAAAACACAGGAGGGCAGCGCTATCGGAAACGCCACCCTCCCCTTTCGATGCTCGGACGTCGTCTTCCTGATCTGTCAAACGGCGGGCAGCATGACGACGAAGCGATTGAGTTCGTCTTCCGCGCTGTTGACTTCCAGCATTCCCCCTACCAGCTCGATCCGTTCTTTGAGAGTACGCAGTCCAGAGACGTCTCCTTGCTCACTGTGAGCCAGAGCCTCGGCAGGATCGAAGTTGCGCCCGTCGTGTTCAATGGTGGCTTTCAGCCAGTCTGGACCAACATCTATCACCACGTTGATTGTTTTGGCTCCCAGGTTGTCTCGCGCATTGGCCATGATGGTCTGGATCGACCGGAACATCATGACCTCGATGTGACCAGGCAAGCGCCGCTCATCGCCCAGTACGTTCAGTTGTGTCTGAATACCTGTCTTTTCCTCGAACGCTTCTGCATAGCGGCGCATGGTGGGCACCAGGCCCAGGTCGTCCAGCATCATCGGGCGCAGATCGAAGATGAAATCGCGTACCTTCTGAAACGTACTGTTCGCCGCAGCCTTCAGGTTGTTGAGTTCTTCTTGCGCGCGGTCGGGATTGCGGTCGAACAGCCGCTGGCAGATTTCCGCCTGCAGGATGAAATTGGTCAATGACTGTGCCGGGCCGTCGTGCATCTGACGTGCCAGGCGTTGCCGCTCTGCTTCTTGGGCTTCCACCACATTGATAATCGCCCGCCGCGATAGCTGCTCCGCCTCGCGCTCGATAGCTGCCGGTGCAGGCATCGGCACACGGTACGTTGCCGCATCGGGCCCCAGGGTACGCACCAGGTCGAGCAGCCGCCCCAGCAATTGCTCGAAGCGCTGTAGTTCGCTCAGAGTTGCTTTCGCCTTCTCAAGCTGTCCCTGCAACGTCAACAGGCGCTTGTTGGCGTCCATGGCGCTGTCGTAGGCCGCTTTGATGTCGGCCCGGGGGATGGTGTCGAAGTTGGTCTCCACGCGACTCAACTGCGCACTGATGGCGATATTCCGCTCGCGCATGCGTGTCACTTCGAGCTGCGTCTGCTCGATCAGGCGCTGATTTTCCTGTACACGTTTGCGGATGTTTTCGTACTCTGTTTCCAGCTCATGCAGCACTTCATTCTGAAGACCCTGCGCCATCGCTGTTTTCCCTCACAGTCTTGTCTGCCACTGTGCCTAGGGCTTCTTGTCTTGCGCGCGCACCCAGCCGCGCTGCAACGCATAGACCGCAGCCTGTGTCCGGTCGCGTACGTCCAGCTTCTTGAGGATCGAAGTCATGTGATTCTTCACGGTCTGATGGCTAATGCCCAGCGTCTGAGCGATCTCTTTGTTGCTCTTGCCGCGTGTCACGTATTCCAGAATTTCCATCTCTCGTGCGCTGAGTGGCACGAAGTGTTCGCTGGGATCTACCATATAGGGGCCAGTGGCCGCTTCTACACTGGCATTGAGCCACTCTTTTAGCTCGGCCAGGGTGTAGACTTCGCCATTGACCACATACAGACCCCGCATCACCTGGCGCACTACATCTACCAGCGCTTCTGGCTCGATGTCCTTGGGACAGAACGCTGCTGCTCCCGCGCGCATGGCGTGTAGCACCTGTTCAAAGTCATCGTAGGCGGTGAGCAACACGACGGCAGTGGGCACTTGCTCGGCCTTGAGCTGATGCGTCACCTGCAACCCGTTCATGCCGGGCAGATTGATGTCCAGGACTACTACATCGGGCACCAGGAGTCGGCACAGACGCAAGGCCTCTTCGCCGCTGCTGGCTTCTGCCAGGAGTTTGATATCATCTTCCACGGCGAAGATGTTGCGCAGTCCTTGCCGGAAGACGGGGTGGTCGTCAACAATTACCAGCGTAATGCGCGGTGGAGGAGCATACGCGCTTTGGTCGTATGACATCGGGAAAACTCACTCCCATATGCTGGGGCAGTGCCCAGGCGGTCCCTACCCTGTGATCCTAGCATAGTTTATCGCGCGCAATCACACAATAGAACATGCGAGCAGTCTTGGCGCGGCTTCTCACCAGGCGCACTCTGCTGGCCATACCATTCTGTAAACAGCCATGTTGCCTCCTCCAGCTGCGGGAGCATAGAGGGCGTTGGTTGTGAACACGATCTTGCCCAGGCGCGGATCGTCTGGGGGAACTGGGCGTTGGTCGGGCATGACCATCAGGTAGGCAACCCGGCGCTCGCACATCAGGCGCATCAGTCTGTCCGCGTTGCGGAACAATGGAATGACTTCTGGGCTGACCAAACCGGCCAGATCGAAGATGGGTCTGGGTGCGAAGTAGCCCAATGCTCCAATGTCGTGCACGGCGAGCAGTTCGTCTGGAGGAAGATTGGCGCGGACCCATTTGGCTGTTGCGACCATTTCCGTGTTGATGATGCGCACGTCTTGCCCGTATTGGCGGGCGCCGATGCCCCAGAAGCCTGCGGTGACTGCCAGAGCGGAGAGAGCCAGACTGC
>DDBP01000258.1 GCA_002332795.1 Anaerolineales bacterium UBA2029
CGAGGCGCTGGGGCGCGTGACCGCCGAGCCAGTGTGGGCGCGCATCAGTTCGCCTCACTATCACGCTGCGGCCATGGACGGCTATGCTGTGCGCGCTGCCGATACGCACGGCGCGACGGAGACGCGGCCCGTGCGTCTGCGCGTGCCGGAGCAGGCGCATCCGGTGAACACCGGGGCACCGCTCCCAGAAGGATTCAACGCGGTGATCATGGTGGAGAATGCACAGGCAGTCGGCGACGATGCCATCGAGATTCGCGCGCCCGTGGTGCCCTGGCAGCACGTGCGCATGATGGGCGAAGACATGGTGGCGACCGAACTGGTCCTGCCCGCCAACCATGTATTGCGTCCGCATGACCTGGGCGCGATCGCCGGTTGCGGGCATGTGCAGGTGCCGGTGCGGCGGCTGGCGCGGGTGGCCATTCTGCCCACTGGCTCGGAACTGGTACCGCCGACGACAGCGCCGCGCCCCGGTCAGGTGATCGAATACAACAGCGTGGTGCTCGGCGCGCAGGTGCGGCAGGCATGGGGGACGTTCACTCGCTGGCCGATGCTCCCCGACGACCTGGAGGCGCTCAAGGCGGCCATCGTGGCGGCGACGGCGGAGCACGATCTGGTGCTGGTGCTGGCAGGATCGTCGGCGGGGACGCGCGATTTCACCGCGCGCGCCGTGCGCGAGACGGGCACCCGGCTGGTGCATGGCGTGGCGGTGCGGCCTGGGCACCCGGTGATCATGGGCATGGTCAACGATACGCCGGTGATCGGCGTGCCGGGCTACCCGGTCTCGGCGGCGCTCACCGGTGAACTGTTCATCCGCCCGCTGCTGTATCGCTGGGCCGGGCAGGCAGCGCCCCGTCAGGAGCGCATCACGGGGATTCTCACCCGCAAGCTCACTTCGCCAACAGGCGACGACGACTTCGTGCGGGTCACGGTAGGACAGGTGGGCGAGCGCACGCTGGTGACGCCGCTATCGCGCGGGGCGGGGGTGATCACCTCGCTGGTGCGCGCCGATGGGTTGCTGCACGTGCCGCGCTTCAGCGAGGGGCTGGACGCTGGCAGTACCGTGGAAGTGTTGCTGTACCGTTCGCGCGAGGAGATCGAGCAAACGGTGGTCGCCGTGGGCAGTCATGACCCCATGCTCGACCTGCTGGGGCAGTTCCTGGCGGTGCGCTTTCCCGGTTACCGGCTGGTATCGGCCAACGTGGGCAGCCTGGGGGGACTGGTGGCGCAACGACGCGGGGAGGCGCATCTTTCCGGCACGCACCTGCTCGACCCGGAGACGGGAGAATACAACATCTCCTACATCAGGCGCACGCTGAGCGGCCTGCCTGTGCTGGTGGTGACGTTCGTGCACCGCGAACAGGGGCTGATCGTCGCACCAGGCAACCCGCTGGGCATCCAATCGTTCGACGATCTGCCGCGCATCCGCTTTGTGAACCGACAGCGCGGGGCGGGGACACGGGTGCTGCTGGACTACGAGTTGCAGAAGCGCGGTATCTCGCCGGAGCAGATCGAAGGCTACGAGCGCGAGGAATTCACCCATCTGGCCGTGGCGGCGGCGGTCGCTTCGGGCAGTGCAGATTGCGGCCTGGGCATCCGCAATGCGGCGATGGCGCTGGAACTGGACTTCGTGCCGGTAGGTTTCGAGCGCTACGACCTGGTCATTCCGCGCGCGTTCGTTGACCTGCCGAAGATTCAACACGTCCTGAGTCTGTTGCACGATGACGAGTTCCGGGCAGCAGTGGCGGCACAGCCGGGCTATGAGGTGACGGAGATGGGGCGCGAAGTGCCGCTCTAACTGCGGCTTCATGAGTTCGGCGGTAGCCCGGTGCGCATGGCAGCCAGCCAGTTTTCGGGAATGCGCGTGACCTGCCCCGCCCGGTTGATGCAGATGTGCCTGGAATAGCCGGTCACGCACACCTGGCCTGTGGCGGTGTCCACGATCTCGTAACCGAAGGTCAGGCCGCGGCTGCGCAGTTCTTCGATCCAGCAACGTGCAGTGATTTCCTGGGCGTAGCGCGTAGGGACCAGGTAGCGCGCGTGCACTTCCGCAACGGTGAGCCAGTAGCCGCTGCGCTCGAACTCGGCGTAGTCTGCGCCGCGTACCCGCGAATAGTGGCTACGCGCTTCCTCGAAATAGACGATATAGTTGGAGTGATGGGTGATGCCCATGGCGTCCGTCTCGGCGTAGCGGACGCGAAAGGTGGTCTCGGACACAAAGCGATCGTGCGGGGCCACGAGATGCTCCTTCTGTGGTGGGATAGATTCCAGTCTCGCATTCTAGCGGGCGAAGGGGGCATACGCAATGGCCGGGCGGGGACACTGACGGAGCGGGTGACGTGACAGAATCCTACGAAGTGCTCGAACTGACGGCGGACAGTGCTGGCGAGCGGCTGGACAAATACCTGGCCGCCTGCGTGGATTACCTGTCGCGGGCGCAGATTCAGGCGTTGATTCGCCAGGGGCTGGTGACAGTCAATGACAGGCCAGCCAAAGCCTCGCAGCGCCTGGAGGGGGGCGAGGTCATCCGGCTGCTGGTGCCGCCGCCAGAGTCACCAGCCGAACCAGAGCCGGAGACGATCCCCCTGCAGGTGCTCTACGAAGACGAACATGTGGCGGTGGTGGACAAGCCGGCGGGGATGGTCGTGCATCCTGCTTTTGGTCATCAGTCGGGCACGCTGGTCAATGCGGTGCTGGCACGCTGGCCACAGATCGCCGACTTTGCCGAACCGGGCCGCGCCGGGATCGTGCACCGGCTCGACAAAGACACGTCGGGCGTTATCCTGATCGCCAAGACCCCCCTGGCACTCAACAGTCTGCGGGCGCAGTTCAAAACGCGGCAGGTGCAGAAGCGCTATCTGGCGCTGGTGGAAGGGATTCCCGGCACGTCGGAAGGGGTGATCAACGCGCCGATTGGCCGCGACCCCAAACGTCGCAAACAGATGGCGGTGCTGCGCGAAGGGCGCGAGGCCATCACCGAATTCCGGCTGCTGGAGACATTTGCTGCTCACAGCCTGCTGGAAGCCTGGCCGAAAACAGGCCGGACTCATCAGATCCGCGTGCACCTGGCTTTCATCGGTCATCCCGTTGTGGGAGACACCGTATACGGCAGGCGCAGGCAGACACTGAAGCTATCGCGTCACTTCCTGCACGCCGCCTCGGTGACTTTCACGCTGCCCGGAACGGGCGCTCAGATCACGGTCGAGTCATCGCTCCCCTCCTCCTTACAGCAGGTCCTCGACTCGCTCCGGCGCTGAACCAGTCCGTTCAGCGGGAGCAATCTAAGAGTTCGGTGAGAGGCCGTGCGTTATGTTTGGCGCAGCTTCACTGGAGCTTCTACGATTCTCAACGAGAGTTGCCCGAAAACGGTTGCTGACTGATGGAGGAGCGATGGCAGAGAAGACGAGCGTTCTCGAAGCGCCGGATTTCACCCTGGACGATGTTTACGGTCGCCCTGTGCGCCTGAGCGACTTTCGTGGGCAGAAGCACGTGGTGCTGGTCTTCAACCGCGGCTTCATGTGACCATACTGCCGCGCGCACATGGCGCAGTTGCGCCAACAGTATGACGCGATCAAGGCCCGTGGGGCCGAGGTACTGATTGTCGGGCCAGAGAAGCCGGAAGCTTTCCGGCGTCACTGGGAGGCACAGCAGTTGCCATTCATCGGCCTGCCCGATCCCGATCATCGGGTGGCCAGGCTGTACGGGCAGCAGGTGCGGGTATTGAAGCTGGGACGCATGCCGGCGATGGTCGTGATAGACAGGCTGGGGCGCGTGCACTACCGGCATCACGGCGAGTCTATGAAGGACATTCCGCCGGTCGAAGACGTGCTGGCTGTGCTGGACACCCTGCAACAGGCTGCTGAGTAGCAGGAGGAAGGTGGCAAAGGGAGCGATCCGGCTGGTCTGGGGTGGGCTGTAGATGGGCAGCGGATTTGACAAGAAGGCGCGTTTAAGGCACCATTAACGCGCTTTGAGATGGATTGACACCCCAATCCGCCGCAAATCCGGCGCGATTTCCCCGAACGAGGAGACCCCATGCGCGAGATTACCATCGCAACGGTGCAGATGAAACCGGCCCTGGGCGAGCCAGAAGACAATCTGGTCAAGATGTCGGACTTCGTCTCCAAGATCGCTTCGCAGCAGAAGGTTGACCTGATTGTGTTTCCAGAGCTGGTCACCAGCGGGTTCGAACTGGGCGTGCGTTTCACCGAGCTGGCCCAGCGCATTCCTGGCCCGTCTGTGAACCTGATGGCGCAGCGGGCTGCGGAGTTCGGCGTCTACATTGCCTTTGGCATGGTCAGCAAGGAGAAGGTAGAGAGCATACTCTTCAACTCCGCGGTGCTGGTTGGCCCGGACGGTGAACTGGTCGGCAGCTACAACAAGGTTCATCTGCGCGGCGAAGAACGTATGGCCTTCCGGGAAGGGTTCCGCCTGCCAGTCTTCGAGACCGAGATCGGCAACATCGGCCTGATGCTGGGCTGGGACCTGGCCTATCCAGAAGTTGCTCGCTCGCTCACTCTGGACGGCGCAGAGCTGATCTGCGTGATGGCCAACTGGGAGAAGACCCAAATCGAGGAATGGCGCACTTACGTTCGGGCACGCGCCTATGAAAACGCGGTGTTCGTGGCCGCGGCCAATCGTGTGGGCGATGATGTGACGCTCAGCTTCGGGGGCGAGAGTCTGATCGTGGGGCCGCGCGGCAAGATTCACGCTTCGCTGGCCGACGAGAAGGAACCGGAGAGCGGCGAGCCGCGCGAGGGATATTGCGTGGCGCGCGTTGATCTGGACGAAGTGCGCAAGAGCCGCGAAGAGTTCCAGACTCTGCAGACGCGCCAGCCAACTGTCTACCGGGCGCTGGTGCGGCGCTATTGAGGGTAAGCAGTACGCCGGACACGAGGCGGCAGAGGGGCTGAGCGATGGACGAACCGCAGTCGGACGAACAGCCGATTGAGTACGTTGGAGCGCCGAGCGAATTCGCGGAGGCGGCGGAAGCCCCGGAGTGGGTGCAACTGGCCGCGAAGGCACTGTTCTTCCTGCCCGCAGCTCTGGTGACAGCAACGACCATTCCCATCATCGTGATCACCCTGGCGCTGCTCTGTGCGGCGTGTCTGTGCGCCTTTGCGAGCGTGCTGCTGTAATTCCAGTTCGGTGCGACGATGTGTCTTCGCCCGGCGTGTCGTAGGGACGTCGGGCGGATTCTTGGTATACCAGGCAAGCGGGGGAATGCGTTATGGACCGCGTTGATCTGCGCAGCGACACCGTGACCTGGCCGACGCCGGAGATGCGCCAGGCCATGGCCGAGGCGGCTGTGGGCGATGATGTGTTCGGCGAAGACCCAACGGTCAATGCGCTGCAGGAAGCGGCGGCGCGGCGGCTGGGCAAGGAAGCCGGCTTGTTCGTCGCCAGCGGCACGATGGGCAATCTGGTAGCGATCCTGGCGCACTGTGGACGCGGCGACGAAGTGATCCTGGGCGACAAGGCGCACACCTTCGTCTATGAAGCGGGCGGGATCGCGGCGCTGGGGGGAATTCATCCGCACCCAGTGCCCGTGCAACGCGATGGTACGCTGCCGCTGGAAATGATTCGGGCGGCCATACGGCCCGACAACATCCATATGCCGGTGACGCGGCTGATCGCCCTGGAAAATACTCAGGGTACAGTGGGCGGTTTGCCGCTGACCAAAGAGTACACGGACGCGGTGGGCGAAATCGCCCGCGCACACGGTTTGGCGTTGCACATTGACGGCGCACGCATCTTCAACGCGGCGACGGCGCTCGGCTGCGACGTGGCGGATCTGGTGGCGGCTGCCGATAGCGTCACGTTCTGCCTGTCCAAGGGGCTGTGCGCCCCAGTGGGATCGGTGCTGGTCGGGTCGCACGAATTCATTGCCCGCGCTCGTCGCGCTCGCAAGATAGTCGGCGGGGGAATGCGTCAGGCGGGGATTCTGGCGGCGGCGGGCCTGATCGCCCTGGAGAAGATGACAGGCCGACTGGCCGAAGACCATGCCAATGCACGCCGTCTGGCCGAAGGGCTGGCCGCGCTGCCGCAGTTCGAGGTAGACCTGGCGCAGGTGCAGACCAATATGGTCTTCTTCTCGCTCAGACCAGAGGTGCCGATCACGGCGTATGAGCTGGCCGAGCGGCTCAAACGGCACAATGTGTGGATCATGTGTATGGACGAACGTCGTTTCCGGGCGGTGACGCATTACTGGATTCGCCCGGAGCATATCGAGCAGACGCTCGCTGCCATCCGACAGGAAACGCCATGAGCGAAGAACCGCGCTGGCCTGCCGATCCGGGCAATGCCGAGCCGGAAGGCCCGCGTCGCCCGATGCAACCGCGCCCGCGTCGGCGTGTGCCGTGGGGAACTCCCCAGGCGATTCCCAGGGTTCCCAGTGATTGGGACGTGGAATATGAGGACGGCACGCCGCGCAGCCGTCGGCAAGACCTCGATCCGATCCTGGGCTATATCCTGGTGATGGCTCTGAGTGTGGGGCTGACGCCGCTGTCCGCCAATACCCGCTACGTGGTGCTGTGGGCAGTGATGGCGGTCATGGGCGGGATGGCCTTCTTGCTGGGCACAGGCATTCGGCTGAAAGTGACCGATCCGGGTGACCTGCTGTGGGGACTGGGGCTGGGGCTGTTCACGGGCGGCGCGCTGATGCTGGCGGGCACGGATGCCCTGGCGACAGCGGCTGAGCGTCTTTTTGCTGAAGGCAATCCCGAGAATCCCTTGCTGGATACCTGGATTTTGCAGGCAGCGGCTTTTACCATGCCCGTGGCCGAGGCGCTGTTCTTCCGGGGGGCCATGCAGCGCACCTATTCACTGCCAGTGGTGGCCGTGCTGGCCAGCCTGTGGTCCGTGTTGATGTTCTTTCCCAACCTGCATCTGAGCGACACCCCCGCCGTGGGATTGGTGTTCGGCTCAGCCATTGCCTTGCTCAATTTCCTCTACGGCTATGTACACTGGCGGCATGGGTTGGCAGCCAGCTTTTTCTGCCAGGTCACGGCGGGGACGTTGCTGCTGCTCGTGCCGCGGCTGCTCGCCTGAGGCGCGCTGTTCACAAACCGCGCCGTTCCCAGATGCGCAGTCTCTCCAACCGGCAGGTGGCTGGCACACTCCGGGCATAACAGAAAAAAGCCAGCGAGCCGGTGCTGAAGGTGCGATCGGTGAAATTCGCCACCGGTTCGCCATTGATACTCAGGGTGATTTCGCCTGTGACAGTCGTCTCGACGGTCAGGGTGTTGGTGGCTGCACCCGTGCGGATGGCCGGATGCGGTGTCCAGTCCTGAATCTCGCGCCGGTTGGCATTGCGCAGGATCACCGCCACCCGGTAGCGCCCATCGTTGGAAATGCCAAAGTAGATGAAGTTGAAATCGTCCTGGTAGTGAAACCACAGGCCGTAGCGGGCTTCCTGGACGCTTTCTTCGACCAGCCTGACCTCGGCCTCGACGCGGTAGTCGGCAAAGCGGGCGTTTTCGACCGAACCCCATGAGAGGGCGTAGTCTCGCTGAACGATCTCGGTCAACTGAATTTCATAGGCTCCTTCGACCACCTGGTTGCGGAAGGTGCGATCCTGCCCTTCGTACCAGGCCAGTTGGCTCTGGCCGCCGCTGAAATCTTCGTCGGCGATGAGCGCGTATTCGCGCTCGCCTGGTGTCGGGGACGGGGTCGGGAGACTGGCGACCTCCGTCGCCGAGAGAAGCGCGACATCAAAGACAACGTTCAGTCTGCCGTCAGCGGAGCGTTCCGATGCCATGCCAGCGTCCCAGTCATCTGCCGCACGCAGGGTGACCAGCGCCTGCCCGATGACCTCTGTGCTGGCGAACCACTCGAACAGTGCTCCAGCGGAGCCGCTGACAATGGCGGCCAGGGGATCGTCGGTCCGTTCGGTGCTCAACCACTCGCGGAAGCCAATGCCCAGACTGGCCGCCAGCGCCTGCAGACCGTAAGCTTCGGTGGCCTCGTAACGTGAGGATGTCACTGCCAGCACCCACAACACCAGTTCGGAAGATTCCGCCTGCAGTGTGATTTCCAGGGGCCATGCACTCAGGTCGAACTGCTCGGCCATCTCTCCGGGGCGGTTGGCCGGGTAGACCAGATAGGAGTAAGTTCCGGAGGGGTCAGCCAGCACCACGAAGAGCTGCACGGGCCGGTCGGCGGTCTCGGCCAGCAGGGTCACAGCGGGGACTGTGACGCGCAGCCGTGGCCCTTCCGACAGCACGTCGTTGACCTGGAAAACCTCTGTGTCAGGGGTCGCAGGTATCAGGGCAGGGGCCGACGGAGGGGGTGTGGGGTTGCCGGCGGCACACCCGGTGAGCGCGATCAGCAGAATCACGGCCAGCAGCCAGAGAGTGGCTTTGCGCGAAATGGCGGAGAGCTTGCTCATACGTGTCGTCGGCTCAGCTATGTTTGCGGGCGAAGTACCCGTGAATCCAGCGCAGCGCTTCCAGGGCGCTTTCCGGCTGGCGTCGGCCTGTTTCCAGTTGGCGACCCAGCGAGCTGTCGGTCAGGGCGCGCTCGGCGGCAGCTTCGGCCATCAGCCGAATTACCTGGGCCAGATGATGGCAGTCCGCTGGCAAGACCGGTTCGAGCTGCCGTTGATGGTAGAGTGAGAGGGTCTGCCAGTGACTGGTCAGCTCGGCGCGCAACGTCTCCGGCTCGATGCGCAGCAAGTCCCTGGACTCGAACGCGCTCAACAGGTTTTCGAGCAGATGACGGGTGCTGGTCGTCTCCGACAGTAGAATGGCTGCCGAGCGCGATCCAAACAGGTGTGCCATGCTTTCGCGCTGCAGATCGAGCGGGCTTAGCTGACCCTGCGCCAGGTAACCGCCCAGGAACAGCAACAACTCCAGACCCGTATGCGGCACGGCGTCGTTGCTCGCCAACAGCATGTCGGAGGGGCGGCGACGCGCACTGGCAGTGTGTAGCGTCGTGATCAGACGCCCAATCGCCAGGAAGTTGTCGGCCATACGCGCCCGGTCGTAGTCGGACAGGTTGCCGGTGAGCGTATCCAGTTCGCGGCGCAAACGATGCAGCGGCGGGCGCTCTTTCTCGGCGTGATACACGGCGGCGATGTCGGTGAGCAGGCGGGCCGCGATGTGGATTTGCTCGGCAAAGCCCAACATATCGCTACCCCCCATCGCCAGGCGCAGCAGCCAGGTGGCCCGCAGCATCTCGCCCACCTGCTTGCCCAGTGCGCTTTCCAGAAACTTCACAATGGCGGGCAGGTCCGCCAGCGGGACACCGCGCACGTAACGGCGCAGCAACTCTCTGGCGGCGTCGGTTGCTTCGCTGTCCCAGGTGATGGCAGGCCACATGCGCGCGATGATTTTCGCGCCTTCCAGACCGGCTTCGAGCAGATGGTCCACCAGGGCGGCCCCGACACGCAGCGCGTCGAGCGTCTGCCGATGGCGGGCGTAGTAGGCGAGCAGTTGCAGAACGTTGGTCGTGCCCACGGTGTCTATCAGATGATGATCGTTGAAGATCATGGTGGTCAGGCGGCGAGCGGCATAGTCCTGATCGTCCGCCCACTGACGGCTGGTGAGGGCACTCACATAGATCATGCAACGCGGCTCTGGAGCCAGACGGCTGCCTTCCAGATGGGTGAGGGCCTGCGTCAACGCATCTGGCGAGAGCGCCAGGTGCAGGAATAGTTCTCCGGCCAGCGCCGTAAACTCCGCCAGGTGCTGCGGGCCAAAGAACTGCTCCTGATAGAACTCCAGCAGTTCGACGGCGTCATAGTAGGCGCCGGTCTGCAACAGGAGCTGCACGAGCACCCGCGGCCCAGGCGGGGTCAGCGTCCGCAGGCGCGTGAACTCGCTGAGTTCGTGCACGACCTGATGGATCATGCTCACATAGCGATCGGCCTGCGGAGACTGAGCCATGACCATCAGCGCCAGCAGGGAAGGGGTGTCTACCAATTGAATACGCTGCAGATAGACGGCGCATTCCACCAGGCGGGCCAGTACGGGCATCCGGAAGCCGTCCCCAAAAGGACGCGCGCCCTCGTCGAGCACGCGCGGGCGGATGGGCGGGCACTGGCCAGGCTGCAGATAGGAGATGGCCGTCTGCGTGGCGGGCGGAAGCTGCCGCACGAAGTTCTGTTCGAGCAACAGGCGGTGGAAATCTCCCGCGGGCAGGCCGTAGACCGCCAGCAGAAAGAGGGTGTGCGCCAGCCGTGCGTGTTGACTGGCTGCGCTCAGCGACTCGTGGACAAGGTCCGGAACGATGGGCGCGAGTCCCAGCGCTGCCGGTGCGGCAGGGATCTGTTCGAAAAAAGTCACTGCTTCGTCTATGGCACCTGCTGCAAGCCAGGTGCGGACCCGGACTCGCGCGGCTTCCTGCAATACAGCGCGCCACTGCCCGCGCGCGGTCTCCGGCACGCGCAGCATCCACCGTTCCAATAACCTGAAGACCATATCTGCCTGGCCAGCGGCGATGGCATCGCTCAGATAGCGCGCGAGTTGCTCGGCCAGCGCGGGGCGTGTGGCACAAATGGCGGGGATGATATCGGTGCTGTCGGTCTCCTGCAAGGCCAGCGCAAAGGCCAGCAGATGGCGGCTATAGAGCCAGCGCAGCTCGTCGGTGAGCGTAGGATCGTTGCGCAGAATCTCGGCAACCAGCGTGCGGTCGGCGGGCTGACCTTCTTGCACCACCTGATCCAGCGCTGCGCGGCGGGCAGTCCAGGCGAGCGTCTGTGCCAGGCTATCGGAGCGGCGAGCGTGCCAGGCGACCGCAGTGGCCAGGCGATCGATTTCTTCGACCGCCAGTTCAGGGTCCAGCCGCAGTTGGGAGACGATGTAATGGCTGTATGGGTGCGCTACCGCTGGTGTGAGCAGAGCGGCGTTCTTCCAGTCGAAGACGACGTGTTGAGGAGGCGTGGTACGCTGACTCAGGAACTTGATGTCGCCACGGGTGACCATCGGGTCACTGGCGTGCAGGGCAAAGGTGATATCGGTACGCGCTGGTGCTGGCAACAGACTCAGCAGGCCCCACAGGAAATTGAGCCGCTGTTCGGCGGAGGCCGGGCTGTTGACAATGGCTACGGGCCAGCGGTCGATCAGGGCAGCCAGCAATCCTTCGACGGTGACGAAGGAGTCTCCGCAGGCGCTGAGCAGGGCGTTGAGAGCCGCAACTCGCGCGTCTTTGTCGGGAGGAGGGGGGCAGTGCAGGGCGAAAGGTTGCAGATCGGTGCGCACCGCGCTGAACGATGGCATTTCCATGAGCGCCAACGAGCGCAGCGCCAGTACATTGCCGCCGAGCGCGTCGAGCGCCTGCCGGGGCGTGAGCACGAACAGCAGTTGTGGCAGGCCAGCGTCGTTGCGCTGCGCTTTCACCAGGGCGAAGCTATCGCCAGAACCACGGAAGAGACCCAGTGAGCCGGGCATTTCGGCAGTGGCTTCAGAACGCAGAGGGGGAAGCAGAGCGGCCAGGCGCAGCCATTCGGCAGCCATTTCCGGTGTGATGCCGGGCGTGCGGGCGACAATGCCCGGATTGGCCGAAGGGCGATTGCCTGGCAATAACAGATTGCCGAAATAGAAGCGTTCCAGGTAGAAAGTCCGTGGCTCGTCCAAAGTTTTCTGCCCGCCGAGGTGATGCCCGCGCGGTATTCTTCGCCTATTGTACAGGATGCGGCGCGCTTGGGCGAAGTGAGATGACCAACTTCTCGCCCGCAATTGGGTATGCCTGGGGAGCTTATGATAGAATAGCCGCCTGGCCAACGGTGTAGGAGGGCTGCTGTGAACGACGACCGGATCGTCGAACTGCCGCAAGAAGACAGCGCGGTGCTGTGGACGGGCGAACTGCCTTTCACCCAACATCCTGCGGTCGTCTATCTGGCGAGCCTGTCCGAGGGATCGCGGCGGACGATCTTCCAGTCTCTGGATACCATGGCGCGCCTGCTATCTGGCGGGCGGCTGGGGGCGTTCATGCTCAACTGGGCAGCGTTGCGCTATGAGCACACCGCGGCCATCCGTGCGCTGCTGGCGGAGCGGTACAAGCCGGCGACTGCCAACAAAATGCTATCGGCGCTGCGTCAGGTGCTCTACCACGCCTGGCAGTTGGGACAGATCAGCGCTGAGGACTATCAGCGCGCGCGCTCGGTGCGCAGCGTGGTCGGTGACGTGTTGCCAGCCGGTCGCGACCTGGGCGCGGGCGAACTGGCAGCGCTGATGGCGGCGTGCGAAGCCGATCCTTCTCCGGCGGGCGCGCGCGACGCGGCGATCATCGCCCTGATGTATGCTACGGGCGTGCGTCGTTCGTCTGTGGTACGCCTGAACCTATCCGATTACGACCCGGCAACGGGCACACTGCGGGTGCGACAGGCCAAGCGCAATAAGGAGTACCTGGCCTATGTGGCACAAGATGGTGCACAGCGGGCCATGGCCGATTGGCTCGCCGTGCGTGGCTCGGATGCCGGGCCGCTCTTCTGGCCAATCACCAAGGGGGGCGACTTGATTCCGCGCCGGATGAGCACGCAGGCTATCTACAACCTGTTGATCAAGCGGGCGCAGCAGGCGGGCGTGCAACACGTCTCGCCGCACGATCTGCGCCGCACCCTGGCAGGCGATCTGCTGGACGCTGGAGCCGACATTGTCACTGTGCAGCGCATTTTGGGACACGCCAGTGTAGATACCACGGCTCGCTATGATCGCCGCCCGGAGGAAGTCAAGCGCAAAGCGGCGACGTTGATTCACGTGCCGTATCGGGGTCGGCGCTCCGAGCATTGAGGTTGCGTCAGCGCTGCGCCAGCAGGAATTCGCGCAGGGCGGCCAGGGCACGGGCGCGCATCGAAATGGTCATCTTGGCCTCGCGCGGCATCTCGCCATAGGTGATGCTGTAGCCGTCGGGCTGGAAGATACTGTCCCAGCCGAACCCGTGCGTGCCACGGGGCCGGTCAGTGATGATCCCGGTGGCCTGACCCGTGAACGTGCGCAATTCCTGTCCGTCGTACAGGCACAGTACCACGGTGGCAATGGCACGCCGGTCATCCCAGGCGTCAAGTTGACGACACAACCCCTCCTCGCCAATGGTTCCCAGCACCCACTTGATCAGCGCGCCAGGGAAGCCTTTCCAGGCCACAACAGACAGTCCTGTATCCTCCACCAATACCGCCTGAGAGCCAAGGGCGGCATAGGCGGCACGGGCTTTGTGCGCCGCGACCTGAGCCGGATCGAGCGACTGAATTTCGGGGACGTCGAGCGCTACCCGTTCGGTCTTCACGCCGCAAGAGTGCAGGCCGTCGCGAATTTCGCGGTATTTTTCCTCGTTGGACGAGACAAAGGTCAGTTGAGTGATGGGCATAGGCGCTCCTGCACATCGTCGAAGCACGCGGGCCAATTGTAGCAGGCGCATAGCGGATGCCAAGTCTTGCGCTGCGTGATACTTGTCCGGCGGATGTTCGCTACAGGTCACCTGACACCTGTCCGGACATCGGGTATCATGAAGGCAGAGCAAAGAGATTTTCTTTCAGGATGGCTGGTAGCAGGAGAGACACGAAGCCATGGAGACTTTGACACTCGACGAGATTAGGCAGGCTCACCGTGTGCTGGCGGAATTCACCTATGATCTGCAACCGGTGCAGCGTGGCTATGCCAACCGGACGCTTTACATTGACCTGAGCACGAATACCATCCGCAGTAAACCGGTCACACAGCAGATGAAGGATGTCTTCACCGGCGGTAAGGGCTTCTGCCTGTGGTTGCTGTGGAACGCTACCAAACCGACTACCCGCTGGGATGATCCGGAAAACGAGATCGTGATCGCGGGCGGGCCAATCGGCGGCATCACCGCCTATCCAGGTTCGGGGAAGTCTACCGTGGTGACCATCTCGCCTCTGACTGACTCCGTCATAGACAGCAACGCAGGCGGCTATTTCGGTCCCTATCTCAAGTTCTCCGGCTGGGACGCACTGGAGGTGCAGGGAATTGCCGAGCGGGACGTGATCATTGTTATTGATGGGGATGAGGGGCGCGTCACCATTGAAGAAGCACCTCTGGAGGATATCAACACGCACCTGATCGGGCGACAACTGACGGAGATGTACGCCAGGGACGAGCGCGACAAGCGCAGCGTGTCGGTCGTTTCGACGGGGCAGGGGGCGGAGTATTCGCGCTACGCAGGTCTGAACTTTAGCTGGTATGACGTACGGCGCAAGGAGGTGCGCGTCAAACAGGCCGGACGCGGTGGTTCGGGGCGCGTTTTCCGGCACAAGCGCATCAAGGCCATCGTCGTGCGCTACAGTCAGATGCGAGGCGACAGCAATCATCCGGCTGACATGGAGTTGATTCGCAAGGCGGGCGCGCGCATCAACAAAGAGATCGCCGAACTGGATAGCAAGCAGAACAACATGCGCAAGGTCGGCACTGGGCACCTGCCGCCGATCATGAACGAGTTCGACCTGTTGCCGGTGCACAACTACCGCTACGGTTCGCACCCGGACGCCCGCAATCTGGACACCTCCGTCTGGGAACGGCTCTATACGCAGGGGATGCCGGACGGCTGCTGGTATGGCTGTACTCTGTCGTGCGCGCATGGGGTGGATCACTTTCATTTGCGCACTGGCCCGTACAAAGGGCAGGTGGTGCTGGTAGACGGGCCTGAGTACGAGACAATCGCCGGCGAAGGATCGAACATCGGCGTTTTCGATCCGCTGGCGGTGATCGAGATGAATTTCTACTGCGACACCTACGGCATTGACACCATTTCGTTTGCTAACTCGGTGGCCTTTGCCATGGAGTGTTTCGCTGAAGGGATCATTGACGAGGAAGTCACTGGCGGACTCAGGCTTACCTGGGGCAACGCCGAGGCCGTGCTGGAACTGCTGCATCAGTTGGCGCGGGGGGAAGGATTTGGTCATATTGTCGGGCAGGGCGTGCGTTACATGAAGCGCCTGTTCGTGGAAAAATACGGAGCCGATCCGCAGTTTGTCCAGGATATTGGCATGGAAGTGAAGGGGATGGAAATCTCCGAGTACATGACCAAAGAGTCACTGGCGCAGCAGGGCGGCTATGGCATGGCGCTCAAAGGGGCGCAGCACGACGAAGCGTGGCTGATCTTCATGGACATGGTCAAGAAAGAGCTGCCTACCTTCGAGGCCAAAGCCGAGGCGTTGCACTACTTTCCCTTGTGGCGGACATGGTTCAGCCTGCACGGGCTGTGCAAGTTGCCCTGGAACGACATCACGCCGGCCAACAACAAAGAGACGGCAGAGCCGAACAAAGTGCCGGAACACGTCGAGAACTATTGCTGGCTGTATGAAGGATTGAGCGGCAAGCCCACTCGCCCAGAAGACCTGATCGCACAGTCGGAGCGGGTATACAACTTCCAGCGACTGTTCGCCCTGCGGCTGGGCTTTGGCACGCGCGAACACGACTACTTGCCATACCGGGCCATGGGGCCAGTGACCGAAGACGAGTATCAGTCGCGTGCCGAGCGCTACGACCGGCAGCTGCGCGAGGAAGTGGGCGTTGACCCGGAACGAATGACGCTGGCGGAAAAGATCGCTGCCCTGCGGGCCTATCGTGAGCAACGCTATGAGCAACTGATGGACGCCGTGTACAAGCGGCGAGGCTGGACGCCCAACGGCATCCCGACGCTGAAGAAAGTGCGCGAACTAGGGATCGACTTCCCAGAGGTGGTGGCGTTGCTCAAAGAGCACGGTGTTGAGGAATAGCTGGGCTAGGTGCGCGTCTCGACGAGGGGCGATACAGAACAAGCTCGAACTAAAAGGCCTCCGCATCTGGGAGGCTTTTTCAGTGCCGAGGCCCAGACTTGAACTGGGGACTCCTTGATTTTCAGTCAAGTGCTCTACCAACTGAGCTACCTCGGCGTCGTTCCAACTGGAACATCCCGTATTCTAGCGTGTTTTCGGCTGCTGTCAACGGTGCACTCGCCCATTTTGCGGCCAGATTTCTGGCCTCCATACTCTCAGCATTCTCTAACCGACACGCTCCAGGACATTTGTTACGATCTGCAAAGTCTTCTCGCGCAGTTCCTGGACAAAGCAATGGGCAAATCGCAGCGCCTGGTATTTGAGCACCGTTCTGTGATAATGGCTCCAGCGGAGCAAGTATGGGAATTTCATCAGTCCCCAGATGCCCTTAGCCGCCTGACTATGCCGCCAATGCGCATACAGATTGTGCGCGATGATCGTCGTTCTCTTACTGAGGGGGAGCTGGAATTCCTGCTGCGGCTAGGGCCGCTGGCAGTGCGGTGGGTGGCTGCCCATGCGCCGGGCGTAGAGGCAAGGTCTTTTGTGGATCGTCAGGTGATCGGACCGCTGGCTTTCTGGGAGCACGAACACATCATGCGCCCTTGTGAAGGCGGTACTGAATTGCTTGACCGGATCACCCTATCGTATCGCCCTGGCTTGCGATATGCGTGGACGCGCCTGATCTTCAGTCGCCCGGCTTTGCGCACGCTATTCGTATATCGGCATTGGCAAACTCGTCGCGCGGTGAGGTGAGGCAGCATGGGGCAGAAGACGGCGGATCACCATGTCGTGGTGATTGGCGCGGGTGTGGGTGGTCTGACCACAGCCGCACTGCTCGCGCAGGCGGGATGCCGCGTGACTGTGCTGGAGGCGGGCACCTATCCTGGAGGCTCGGCGGGGACGTTTTACCACAAAGGATTTCGCTTTGACGCTGGAGCAACGCTGGCAGGGGGATTCCAGCCGGGTGGCCCTCATGCCCTGGTGGGTGAACAGCTCAAAATACAGTGGCCGGTGCGCCCAACCGAAGCAGCGTGGATGGTGCATCTGCCCGAAAAGCAGGTGCTTCTAAGCCGCGATCGTCACAGTTTGCTCGATCACTTTCCGCAAAGCGCCAGGTTTTGGGAAGAACAGGCACATCTGGCAGATCAGGTCTGGGCATTGGCAGCCGAGGCAATACCCTGGCCTCCGGGCGACTGGCGTGAAGTGATGCGTCTGGGAAAAATCGGGCTACGGTACCTTCCGGCGTCACTCGACCTGTTGCCGCTGGCGTTTCGTTCGGCAGCCCAATGGCTGGCCCGTCACCGTCTGGCCGGCGACCGGCTCTTTCGGCGCATGATTGACGCGCAGTTGCTGATCTCGGCCCAGACGATGGCCTCGGAGGCCAATGCCCTTTACAGCGCCATAGCGCTCGATTTGCCTCGGCAGGGGGTGTACCATGTCGAAGGAGGCATGGGGGGTATTGCGCTGGCACTGGCGGACAAAGTGCGCGAACTGGGCGGTGAGGTACGTTACAAGCACAAGGTGACGCGCATTCTGGTACATGACGGTCGCGCGAGCGGTGTGCAGGTGGAAGTGCAGCGTCGTTCGGAGGAATTTCTACCTGCCGATTTCGTGATCGCCAATGTCACGCCGTGGTCGCTTGATCAGTTGCTGGCGGAAGATAGCCCTCCCACTCTGCGCCGAGAATTGACCGGACGGGCGGTGGGGTGGGGCGCGTTCGTCCTGTATGTGGGGCTTGCTGCCCACATTGTCCCTGCTAACCTGCCCGATCACCATCAGATCATCACGGAAATGGAAGGGCCGCTTGGTGAAGGCAGGAGCGTCTTCCTTTCACTCTCGCCCGCCTGGGATGCGTCGCGCGCGCCGGAAGGATTCCGGGCCATGACGGTCACCACTCATACAGCCATTGCCCCCTGGTGGTCGCTGATACAGTCCGATCCTGCGGGCTATGAAGCGCGCAAGCAAGAGTATACCGAGCGCCTCCTGGACGCCATCGAACTGGTCTTGCCCGGCGTGCGCGGGGCGGCAACGTTGATCATGCCAGGGACACCGGTCACCTATCAGACGTGGACACACCGACACCTGGGCATGGTGGGCGGTTTTCCAGTCACGTCCCTGATGGCTGCGCGAGGGCCACGCACAGGCATTCAAAACCTGCGCCTGGTGGGGGATTCGATCTTTCCAGGGCAATCCACGGCAGGGGTGACCGCCGGGGCCATGCGCGTGGCGCACGCCGTGCTGGACGCTTTGCCTCGCCGGCGTGCTCACTGGGCCTTCGCGCCTCAGGCTACGAGGGCACCGCGGTGATGGACACCTGGCCAGTCATTCATTGGTTTCGCCGCGACCTGCGTTTGAGCGACAACACGGCCCTGCGAGCCGCCTTGCGCTCTGGCCGACCGGTGCTACCTCTCTTCATCTTCGATCCTGCTATCCTGGACAGTCCACGTACCGGTGCACCTCGCGTGGCCTTTCTGCTTCGTGCGTTGCAGGCGCTCGATGATCAGGTGAGAGCGCAGGGTAGCGCGCTCGTGGTGCGCTTCGGCGAACCGGAAGCAGTCTTGTTGGCCCTGGTGCGGGAGACACGCGCTCAGGCCATTTATGCGAACGAGGACTACACGTCCTACGCGCGGAAGCGCGATGAAAAGCTCAGGCGTGTGTTGCCGGTTCCGTTGCACACCTATCCGGACTTGCTGTTGCGAGCACCAGGCGCTGTGACCAGGGAAGACGGCTCGCCGCTGGTGGTCTACACGCCCTTCATGAAACGGTGGCGAGCGCTGTCACCGCCAGCCAGGGCGGAAAATGGTACACCGATGGGGCAATGGGTACGCCCAGGCCAGGTGACTTCGAACGGCATTCCCGAACTGGCAGCGTTTGGCTTGGCGCCCACGATTGCCGTGCCGCCCGCCGATGAGCGCTTTGCAAAGGCGCTGCTGGACCGCTTCGTGGTGGGGCCTATCTATCACTACAGTCGGACGCGCAATGCGCTGGTGGCCGATCCCTTTGCAGCAGAAATACCTGCCGGATCATCGTATCTGTCGCCATATTTGCGTTTCGGCGTGATCTCGCCGCGCCAGGTGTACTGGGCAGCACAGGAGGCGCTGCAGAATGCGCCGGATGGAGAAGCGCGCAAGTCGGTGGAGACGTTTGTCAATGAGCTGATCTGGCGGGAGTTCTACCATCACATCCTCTATCATTTCCCGCATGTGGAGCGGGGTAACTTTCGCCCGGAATACAACGCCGTGTCCTGGCGCGACGCGCCGGACGAGCTGGCCGCCTGGCAGGAGGGGCGGACAGGGTACCCGGTGGTGGACGCGGCCATGCGGCAACTGCGCGCGATCGGCTGGTTGCCCAATAGAGCGCGGATGATCGTCGCCAGTTTTCTCACCAAAGACTTGCTGATTCACTGGCGCGCGGGCGAACTACACTTCATGCAATGGCTCATTGACGGAGACACGGCTGCCAACAACGGTGGCTGGCAGTGGGCAGCGGGGACTGGTACCGATGCTCAGCCCTACTTTCGGATTTTCCATCCAGTATTGCAAAGCCAGAAGTTCGACCCGCAGGGGGACTATATCCGGTACTGGGTGCCGGAACTGCGCGACGTGCCCGCTCCCTTCATTCATGCTCCCTGGACACGGGACGATCCTCCCGCCGACTATCCTCCGCCGATCGTTGACCATGCTTTTGCCCGCGAAAGGGCATTGGCTGCGTTCAGGACTGCAAAGGGATAGCGTTCGCTGGTCGTGCTTTGTTGGGATGGCAGGTCACCCTTGACCTGTAGCAGCGAATGCAATACTCTAAGACAACCGCATCACTGTGAGGGAAAGGCAAGCATCGAGCCATGCAACGCAATCCATTGCCTGCACCAGAGCAGATCGAACGCGCCCTGGAAAGGGTGCTTCTCACTGTACAAAAGCCGGCGCGCTATGTGGGAGGCGAGTTCAACAGCGTCGTCAAAGACTGGGACGCCGTCTCATTCCGCGTGGCGCTGGCGTTTCCCGACATCTACGACCTGGGCATGTCCAACCTGGGGTTGATGATCCTCTATGGGATCGTCAACGATCAGCCTGATATGTTCGCCGACCGGGTCTACAGCCCCTGGACAGACATGGAAGCGGCCATGCGGCGCGAGGGAATTCCTCTGTACGGGCTGGAGAGCAAGCGCCCGGTACGGGAATTCGACCTGCTGGCGTTCACTCTGCCTTATGAGCAGCTCTACACGAACGTGCTGAATATGCTCGATCTGGCGGGCCTGCCAGTGCGCGCTGCCGAACGCGATGAACGCTTCCCGCTGGTCATCGCAGGGGGACACGCCTGTTTCAATCCGGAGCCGATGGCCGATTTCATAGACGCTTTTGCCATCGGCGAAGGCGAGGAGATGATCCTGGACATCTGCCGGACTCTGCGTGACATGCGCGGTAGCTCGCGCCAGGAGCAATTGCGCGCCCTGGCCCGCATCGAAGGGGTGTACGTGCCGCGTTTTTACGACGTGAGCTATCATGCCGACGGTACGGTGGCAGCCGTGACGCCCAATATCCCTGAAGCGCCGCCAGTGGTACGCAAACGCATCGTTCCCATCCTGCCCAAGCCTTTCACACGCTTCCTGGTACCCCATGTAGATACGGTGCACAACCGCGCGCCCATCGAGATTATGCGCGGCTGCACGCGCGGCTGTCGCTTCTGTCACGCGGGGATGGTCACGCGCCCGGTGCGCGACCGCCCGGTGGCCGAGGTACTCGCTGCTGCCGAAGAGATTGTGCGCTACACGGGCTTCGATGAGCTGGGACTGCTGAGCCTGTCTTCGTCGGACTACGCCTATGTGCAGGAACTGGTGCAGGCGATTGGCGAACGCTTCGGCGACCGCAACCTGGGGATCAGTCTGCCCAGCCTGCGCATCGAGTCGGTGAGCATTGACCTGATGGATGCGCTGAAGGACAATCGCCGTAGCGGCTTCACCTTTGCGCCGGAGGCGGCGACCGAGCGCATGCGCGACATCATCAACAAGTCGGTGCCGGACGAACAGTTGCTCGCTGTGGCGCGCGAAGCCTACTCGCGCGGCTGGGTGACGATCAAGCTGTACTTCATGATTGGGCATCCCAGCGAGACGCTAGAAGACGTGCAGGCCATCGTGAACCTCAGCAAAGCCGTGCTGGCCGAGGGGCGCAAAATTCACGGTGGCAAGGCCAAAGTCAACGTGGGGGTGAGTACCTTCGTCCCCAAACCGCATACGCCGTTTCAGTGGGTGCCGCTCGATTCGCTGGAGCAGATTCGTGCCAAACAGGCTTTGCTCCAACAGGGGATGCGCAGGGCTGGTCTGCACTTGCGCTGGAACCGGCCAGAGGAGACGCTGTTGGAGGCGTTTCTAAGCCGGGGCGACCGGCGGCTAGGGGCCGTCATTCAGCGGGCGTGGGAACTAGGCACCAAGTTCGATGGGTGGCAGGAACATCACAATCACGCAGCCTGGGTGCAGGCCTTTGCCGAAGCAGGGCTGGAGATGGAGTTCTACACGCACCGCCCGCGCGCCCTCGATGAGGTCTTCCCCTGGGATCATATTGATCCCGGCGTCAAGAAGCGTTTTCTGGCCGAAGACTACCTGATGTCGCAACGGGGAGAGACGCGCGTAGACTGCCGGGGGCACTGCTTCGCCTGTGGTATTCTGCCCAAGTTCGCGCCGCTGCGCATGGAGACTCCCGCCGAAGCCTGGCAATGCCCGCCGGTAGTGCCACGGGCACAGCGCCAGAAAGCGACAGCGGAGGCAGGAGCGCGGTAGAGAGTGCCTGTCTGAGCGCTCAGTTGCAGATGACTGTGCCGAAGGTCGTGCCGACCGTGATGGTCAGGTCTGGCTGGTGGCTGGAATCTCCGTCCCCTCGGACAGCGTAGTTGCGCGTGGCATAGAGGCCAGGTTCCAGTTCGACGAAGCGCTTCTGGTCCATGCGCACTCGCGCAAAGGGGCTGGCCTGCACGCGCACCAGGGCCGTGCTGCGTGGCGGGACCGTGACACGCACATCGCCAAGCGTCGAACGGGCCACCAGGTCGCCGGCGCATCGCTCCGGACAGGTGAGAGTCACGTCGCCCAGGCCAGAAGCCAGGTATGCGCGCTCGACGGTGAGGCCGCGCAAATCGGCTTCGAGCAGTCCCAGATGACTGCTCATGAGGATTTGCCAGGGCAGGTCTTGGGCCAGCCCGACGTCCCAATCGGCCCAGGAAAGCCACCACGTCTGTCCGCGGTGCATGGTCAGACGGGCGCGGTTGTTGCGCACAGCCAGGTTAGGGCGCGAACGGGCAGTGTACTGACCGGCCACCAGCCGCCCCGCTTTGCGCAGCGCCTGAAGCTGTACGTCAATTTCGCCGCTTTCGATCTCGATGGCTCCGCTTTCAACGCTGCCGCGCGTGATGCCGAAGGTGTGCGCGTCCCAACTGGGGGCAATGTCGCCGCGGACCAACACCATCGCGCCGAGCAGGATCAGCAAGACTGGCCAGTAGGGTGCCAGGTCGAGGTCGAGCAGCATGAAATTGTTCAGCAGCAAGGCCACGGCAACGGCCATCAGCAGCAGGGGCCACAGCAGGGGTGTCCGTTGGACAGGCGTTCTCATCGGGCGCTCCTATGACTCCCAGAGATAGTCTCGCAGCAACTGATGAGCGGACGAATGGCGCAGGCGATTGAGCGCCTGTGCCTCAAGCTGTCGCACGCGCTCGCGCGTGACGCCAATCTCGCGCCCCACTTCTTCCAGGGTGTGCATCTCGCCGTCGAGCAGGCCATAGCGCAATTGCAAGATGTGAGCCTCGCGCTCTGGCAGACGGGCCAAGGCCTGCTGAAGGTGTTCGCGCAGCAGATTCTGTGTGACGACTTCGGCGGGCTGCGGGCTGTTGCGATCTTCGATGAAGTCGCCGAATTCAGAATCGGCGTCTTCTTCGATGGGCGTCTCCAGGCTGATGGGCCGGCGCGAAATCTCGATGAGATTGGCGATCTTATCCGGCGTGGTTTCCATCGCTTCGGCCAATTCTTCTTCGGTCGGCTCGCGTCCCAATTCCTGAGTCAACTGCATCGAGATACGGCGCAGCCGGTTGATCTGATCGCCCATGTGCACCGGCACGCGGATGGTACGTCCCTGGTCGGCTACAGCGCGGCTGACCGCCTGCCGTATCCACCAGGTAGCGTAGGTGCTGAACTTATGTCCACGACGATACTCGAATTTGCGCACAGCGCGAATCAGCCCGATGTTGCCTTCCTGAATCAGGTCGAGGAAGTGCACGCCGCGCCCGATATATTTCTTCGCCACGCTGATCACCAGGCGCGAGTTGGCCCGCACCAGATATTCCTGGGCCGCCTGCCCATCGGCAACGATAGCCTCCAGCTCGGCGCGTTCCTCTGGCGAAAGGGAATCACCCAGCTCGGCGAGCTGCTGAGCCGCGATCTGCCCGGCCTCCATGCGCTTGGCCAGCGCCACCTCTTCCTCAGCAGTCAGCAGAGGGACGCGCCCCGCTTCTTTCAAGTATAGTCCGACCACGTCGTCGGTTTCCAGCGCCTGACGGTAACCGGCATCCTCGATCAGGTCTTCGATCAGGGCGCTGGGATCGAGCAGTTCCTGTTCTGGTTCGGCCTCTTCCTCTTCGGCAGGAAGCGCGGGCGCGGCCTTGGCCGGGGAATCCGGCAAGACCTCAATGCCAGCTTCGCTGAGGGCATCGAGCAATTCTTCCAGCAGGTCCAGGTTGTGTTCCAGGGCGGGCAAGCGCGTCAGGATATCATCGTAGGTGATGTATCCCTGGCGTGCGCCCTGTTCGACCAGTTCCTGCCAGAGTGGCGATCCAGGGGTGATGGACGAATGTTGCACTTTGGTCAAGGTCATGTTGTCAGTAGTCTGCCCTTTGCACAAAAATACCCTACCGCCAGCGGTAGGGTGTCTGTGATGGTCTCCCAGGGTGGGGAACCATCTCAGGGAGCAGGCGATGCTGCTTGTGTCTCCGCTGGCGATTCGTCAAGCACCGGAGCGACGAGCACAGGGTCGTCAAGGATAGCGAGAATCATGTCCACGGTCTGCTTGCGAATCAGGTAAATGTGCTGGTCACCCTCACTGTGGGCGTATCCATAGTATGCCACATTATCCGGATTTGCGTTACCGATCTCGATCAACGCTTCGTAGGCGCGCCCATCGGCATCGCGCACCCGGAAACGGATGCGATACGCTGGCGTGGGGGCCAGCCCATAGCGCGTCAGGTTGTCCGCAGTGGCCTCGTACTGGTCGAGTGCGGCCAGCGCCATGGCCGCTCCTGCTGCGTTTTCGACAGCGACCTGAGCGATCGCATCTGCGCCTACCGCCTGCTGGGCGCCAGCGATTTCCGGAGCATACCACAATCCGTCTGGCTGGCGCATCAGCAAAATGCCCCTGCCTGTGCTGACATCCAGCACTTCCAGACCGTCAATTTGGGTCGGGTCTCGCAGGGAAGGGAAGAGCCGAAATGCCCGACTCTCCTGCAGGGCAGTTGCGGTAGCGCGCAAGGATTGCTGCTGAGCCGCCGGATCATCGAGCATCAGGCGCATCAACATGACAACGGCCAGGACGAGCAGCAGTGCATATCCCATGCGTTGGGAGACCACTGTAGACCTCCCCCGTGACGCGCGCAATCCCTTATTATAGCTTAATGTTGACGATACCACCAGACCAATCCGCCAGTGATCAGCACGGCTCCTGGCAACAGCAACATGGTGATGACGGCGATGGTGTTGCGTTCCTCGGCGGAGATGGTCAGGGTGAGCAGGGTAGGGTCGTTCACTGGTGTGAAGCTGACCACCTGCGAAAAGCCGGTGAGCCAATCAATCACGTCTGTCCACAGGAAGACGTTGCCAGGAATCTGTTTGACGTATTCGTTCTTGAAGATATCGGAGTCGCCCAGGATCACCAGGCGGGGTTGAACTTCGCTCTGGAATTCGAGCTGTCGGCGCACCGTGACGCCGACCAGCAGCGGGCCGGGCCTGTCCTCCTGGGGATCGTAGGCAATGCGCCCGGCCAGGAAATCATCGAGCGCTGTCTCAGCATACGATAGCTCAGATGTGAACAACAATGGCTCGCGCACATAAGCATTTTGGCGCTCGCTGGGCGTCTCGACGACTTCGAGCGGGCGCACGAAACGGCTGTAGATTGGCTCGTCGCGCACGTCGTTCATGATGGTATGCGGGGCAATGGAGTTGAGAATCGGTATCCACTCGCTGCCGTTGACCAGTTCTGGCTTGGTTTCGATCACCAGCGCGTCGAGCGCCCGCACGCCGAACTCGTCCCACAGGTAAGCAGCCAGCGGGCCGTCCGCGCGCAGGAAATCGTTGCCTGGCGCGCCGCTGATGGCGGCTTCTACCTGCGGCGGGTCTACGAAAATCCCCACTCTGCCGCCTCTTGCCAGATAGGCGGCCAGCCGATCCACTTCGGGCTGCGTGAAATCCTGCCACGGGCCGACGATCAGGACGGCGTCGGCGTCATCCGGGACGCCCTCCACCTGTGCCAGGTCGAGCGTGGCTACGGCGATCCCCTGACCATCGAGGCTCACGAAAAGGCGGGAGATGCCATCGTCGTTGGCCTGAGTCAGATCGCGCTCGGCGTGACCGACGGTGAAATACACCTTGAAGGCACCTGCCGAAACGATCGTCTTCAGGCCGGTGGTGATATCGCGCTCACTGGCACTGCCCAGGTAGAGGGTGAAGTAGCGGGTTTGCACTTCGCCTTCGGTGACCGTGTCGCGGGGACGTGGCTCGCCATTTTCATCGAGCAGGGTGAGCAAGAAACGCCCGTCAAAGTCGGCCTGGTAACCGTAGCGCTCGGCGAGGTCGGGGCGCTCATCGGGGTCAATGTATTGCACCTCGATAGCGCCATCTCCCGCGGCGACATACTGGCGCAGCAACAGATCGGCGGACTCCTCCTCGCGCAGCTTGCTGCGGCTGAAGAAGCCCACGATGCGCACCCGGAAGCCGCGCGCCTTGAGCTGTTCGATGGTTTGCAGAGAGGGGGGATTGAGCGTGTAGCGCTGCACGGCGGTCAGATCGGCAGTGAGGTTGGCCTGGTCTGCCAGGACGTAGGCATAGGCGACAGCGCCCACGAAGACGATGGTGACCAGAACGCTGGTAGTGCCATAGCGCGTCTGCCGACCGGTCAGCCAGGCGCGCAGTTCATCGGGCGCGGCCATCATCCAGGCGATCAGTGCCGCAGCGCCAAGCAGCACGCAGGCAAAGACGCCTGCGGTGATCTCATTGAGGATCAGCCCGATCAGGCCACCGGTGATCAGCAAGAGTACACCCAGTACGCCAGCCCAACCGGCAAAGACCTGACGCCAGGGCGATCGGACCCGTTCCATCAGCGCCACCTCCGCGATTCGAGCACGCGCGTGCTGATGAACAATGCCACCACGATTAGCCCGATGAAGAAGACCACGTCTTCGAAGCGGATGACACCTACCAGAAAGGAAGTAGCATAGTGTGCCTGCAGACTCAGTTCGCGGATGGCCTGGGCCACTGGGCGGCTCTGGATAACGTGCCCGGCATAGTCGCCCAGCCACAGGACGAACAATGCCGCCATGCTCAAGAAGCCAGCGATGACCTGATTCTCGGTCAGTGCGGAAAAGAGCAACCCCAGGGCCAGCGTCGCCCCGCCGAAGAGCCAGATGCCCAGATAGGCGGTGATCACCGGCCCGATGTCCAGGTCGGGGCTGATGGTGTAGGGCTTGGCCGTGGTGATGGCCAGCCAGATGGCCTGGTAGACCAGCGTGAGGGCCAGAATCGCAGAGTAGTACAGCCAGGCTCCCAGGAACTTGCCCAGCACAATGTCTCCGTCGCGCACTGGCAGAGTGAGCAGCAGTTCCAGCGTGCCTTCGCGCGCCTCTTCGGCGAACAGGCGCATGGTGAGCAGTGGGGCGAAGAAGATAGTGAAAAAGCCGAACGCCCCCAACACAGCCGCGCCGTCGGGCGGGAGCCGGCCTGCCCGCTGCGCCAGGTCTACGTTGAATTGCCAGCCGGTGAGCACCAGAATGGCGAAAGCAACCAGGTAGGCGATCGGCGAGGTGAAGTAATGTGCCAGTTCACGCCTGGCAATGATGCTCACGTTACGCATGATGGCGACCCTCTCGCGGAGCGTCCAGGCTGACGGTCAGTTCCAGGAAGATTTCTTCCAGCGTCACGGCCCAGGGGCGCATTTCCAGCAGAGGTAGCCCGACGGCAACGATCGCCGCGGCTACCGCCGGGCGCACGTCGTCATTGGGGCGCGTGCTGAGCAGGTATCCGTCTGCGGTCGGTTCCACAGCGGTCACACCGCGCACGGCGGACAGCACGCGCACGACATCAACGCCGGGTGGCGCTTTGCCCACCCGCACATACAGACGACTGCGGCGGCTCAGGCTGTCGCGCAGGTTGTCGGGCGTGTTCTCGGCGACGATACGCCCGCGATCAATGATGATCACCCGGTCGCAGAGTTGTTCGGCTTCGGAGAGGATGTGCGTGCTCAGCAAGATTGTATGGGTCTGACCGAGCTGGCGGATCAGACGGCGCAGGTCTTGCACCTGATGCGGGTCCAGACCAATGGTCGGCTCGTCGAGAATGAGCACAGGGGGATCGTGCAAGATGGCCTGGGCCAGTCCCAGCCGCTGCTGCATCCCCTTGGAAAGGCTGCGGATGAGGTGCCCGGCGCGTTCGCGCAGCCCGACCAGTTCCAGCACTTCGTCTATGCGCGTCCGCAGGTGCTCGACCTGGCGAAGCTGACCGAGGAACTTCAGGTAGCCGCGCACGGTCATTTCGCGGTAGAGCCGCACCGTCTCTGGCAGGTAGCCGACATGCTGACGCACCGCGAGCGAGTCCTCCAGCACATCGAAGCCTGCCACACGGGCGCGCCCGCTAGTAGGGGGCATGTAGCCGGTGAGGATGCGCATGGTCGTGGTCTTGCCCGCGCCATTTGGCCCCAGAAAGCCCACAATCTCGCCCTGGCTGGCAGCAAAGCTGATGTGGTCCAGGGCCAGGAAGCGCCCGTATCGCTTGGTGAGGCCCTCTACCTCGATCATGCGGTTCATCGCTCACTGGCTCCGAAAGGTAGACATTCAGGCTGGCGGCAGGTGCGGTTGCAGCGGAGGGGCCGTGACGATATCCAGCAGGGCGCGGGAGAGCACCAGGTCATTGATAGAGCGCCATGTCCAGCCCTCAACCTGAGGCAGGGGCGCGCTGACCGGGCACTTGAAGGTGTAGTAGAGAAACACGTCGTAGGGAAGGGCGGCCAGCGCCGTATGGTGCGGGGCGCTCTCCGGGAAACGATCGTCAACGATGGCTTCCACAGCCACTGTCGTGCCGAGGAAGGCTTCCAGATGCTCAGCCAGGTGATCGGCGGGGCTGCGGTCACCAGATACAGGGAGCGGGAATGTCGGGAGCGTGATTTCTGGCACGCGCTCAGATATCAGGATGCGCTCTCCATATACAAGCAGCGCCGATACTGCGCAGTGGAAGCGTGGCCGCGACAGCACCTGAACATCCCCTGCCGCTCCGCCACGCCGCCGGACGCGCTCGCTGATGATGATCTGCCGCAGGTGCTCGGCGGCTGGCTCGACCACATCATTGATCACCAGATAGTCGCAGAAGCGCGCGTAGGCCATCTCGAAACGGGCGCGGGTCAGGCGTGCCCTCAGTTCCTGATCAGAGACGTTGCCACGCATCCGAATGCGCTCGGCCAGCACGTCCATGCTGGAGGGCGACACGAAGATGAGCACCGTGTTGTCTGGGTAGTCAGCGCGGATATCCAGCGCCCCCAGACATTCGATGTCCGCGATCAAATCCTGGTCGGCGGCGAACGCTCTCTCGAGGGTCTGGCGCGGTGTGCCGTACCAGTCGCCCTGATGCACATTCTTGTATTCGACGAGTTCGTCGCGGGCGATCATGCGTTGAAACTCGTCGTGCGACACAAAAAGATGCTCTTTGTGTTGCTGTTCACCCGGACGCATGGCACGGGTGGTGGCGGTGGCCAGTTGGGGCAGGTCGTCGAAGTGCGGTTGCACACGGCGCATCAGGGTATTCTTGCCTGCGCCAGAGGGGCCGACCAGGATGAAAAGCAATCCGTCATTGGGCATGGCGATCCTCAGCCGCATGAGATAGAGCCGTCAGGGTGTTGCAAGTGTAACATGGCTTTGGCAGTTCCTCACAAACAAGGGGGAGACCTCACCAGGAAGCCTCCCCCCTGCCACAGGCTCGCGGCCAGGGCCGGAGCCTTTAGTCCGCTACGACAATGTCGTCAATGTACCACCCGTCACTGACGCTCGTATTGACACGCGCATCGAGACGGAAGCGGATGTTGATCTGACGACCGCGATAGGCGCTCAGATCAATGAAGCGCTTGGTCCAGGTGGTATCCGTGCCGGAGGCCGACCAGACGGTCGTCCAGGTAAAGCCCTCGTCGGTCGAAACTTGCACGTAGACCCAGTCGCCGGTGCCGAGCTTGCGGGTGTCCCAGAAGGTCAGGGCGGGGTTGCCGCTGGCGGGCATGATAATCATCCCTTCCAGAGTGGTGGACATGTCGCTGAGGTGCGCATAGTTGATCGAACCGTTGATGCTGTCGTGGAAGACGCGCCCCTGGAAACCGAAGTCCACCTGCACGCGGGCATCACCGGTCGACTCGTAGTACTCGACGATGACCGTATGGAAACCTGCGTTCAGGGTGATCGAGCCGGTCGTCGGGTTGGATCCCGAAGTCCAGCCACGGTCGCCCCAGTAGGCGGCTGTCCAGGTCCAGCCGTTGGGATAGTTGGGATCGGTATCGGGATCGCCGGGCGGGTCAACGATGATGCGGATGCCATCGTCGGAACGGGCCTCGATGTACAGTTGCGTGTTGTCGTTGGCGATGCTGATCTGCCGCGTCCAGCGCACGATGAAGTAGTTGTTGCTTGGCAGGGTGGGGTCACCCGGGTTGTCTGGCGCAGGACGACCCGAACCCCAGTTGAAGTTGATCTCTGGCTCGTTGAGCTTGGTGAAGCGATATTCGCCAGAGTCAATGCGCCGGTTCGAGTTAGTGTCGGCGTAGTACTTGCCGGTCCAACCGCCAGGCCCCAGCGCGCTGCCGCTGCCGATCATGCGGAAGAGCGGTACCCGGTTCCAGGTGCCATCGAAGACCCAGTAGTTGTTGTCGAACTCGACGTTTTCGTTGAAGGGCAGGGGATGCAACGGTTCGATGCCATTGCGATCCACGATAGACACATCGTCCAGCCACCACCCTTCGGCCACGCTGGAGCTGTTGGCCGCGTAGAGGCGGAAGCGCAGTCGAATCACGCGGTTCGGAGCGCCTGCCGTGGGAATGTACGGGCGCAGATCGAGCTGACGCCGATCCCACGAGAGCGTCGTGGTATAGACTTTGCGCTCCTGCGTGAAGTCGCGCCAGCCCTGCCAGGTGACGCCCCCATCGTCGGATACATTGACCTCGACCAGGGCGTAGTCGCGATAGTTGAGGTTGAAGGCTTCCCAGTAGTACAGGGTCGGCTTGACGGTGCCGGCCAGGTTGACGATGCCCTTCAGTTCCAGGATGGCATTGGACTGATGCAGATAGTTGGTGCCCACGCTGTCGGAGAAAGCTTTGTTCTGGTGCGCGTTCTCGGTGGAGATGCTCCACGTGCCGCCCACGTACCAGTTACCGTCTCCGGCCTCGAAATTGTCGCTGAAGCCGACGGTCCGCACCGGCTCGTTGCGCTCCTGGAAGCAGATATTGTCCAGCCACCAGCCATCCTCTACCGAAGAACTGGTTGTAGCGTCGAGGCGGAAGCGGATGTTGATGGCCTGTCCTCTGTAGGCCCGCAGGCTGATCACCTCGCGCGTCCAGGACAGGACGGTATTGTAGCCGCCATCGTTGACCGCCGAGCTATGATAGCCTGCTGGCAGGCCGCCATACAGGAAGCGCCACACCTGTTGCCAGGTCTCACCGCCATCGGTGGACACCTCCACGTAGAGGTTGTCACTGTAGGCCAGGTCCCACTGGTGCCAGAAGACCATTTCCGGGTCGGTGCTGGTCAGCAGGTTGAGCTTGGGGGACAGTTGCAGCGTGCTGTTGGAAGCGTCGGCATAGTTGGCCGCAGGGCTGTCTGACCAGAAACTGGAGCCTTTGTAGGGCTGAATAGTCTGCGGCTGATTGGGGTTGTAGTCAAAGCCGTTGACGACGGTCCAGGAACCGCCCGCGATCCAGCTTCCGCCTCCCCCTTCCATGCCATCACACCAGTTGGGGTAAATGAAGGCGCTGGGTTCGTTGCGTATGGCAAACTGATCGATCCACCAGCCATCGGCCACCCGGCTGTCGCTGCGCGCGTCGAGCCGGAAGCGGAAGTAAATCTGCTGGCCGACGTAGCTGCTGAGCGAGATGATCACCTGCTCCCAGGCGGCATTGATGGCACGGCGGGCCAGGTAAGTACCGCTGGGCAGGGCCGTCCAGGTCTGCCGGTCGGCGGAGACTTCGACGTAAATAGCGTCTTCGTAGGTCAGGTTGTAGCGATGCCAGAAGACGATCTCCGGCATGGTCACCGCAGGATCGGCCAGGTCTATGACGCCATCGAGTTCGAGCGTGCTGTTAGTGCCGTGCGTATAGGTGGTGCCGGGACTGTCCGACCAGGCCAGCGAGCCGGTATAGGCGCTCTCGTTGCTGCGCGCCCAGGTGCCGCTGGGATACCAGTGGGAGATGCCTTCCATGTCGTCCTCGAAGCCCACGGTGTAGCGGCGCAGCACATTGTTTTGCACGGAGATGTTGTCAATCCACCAGCCGTCGGCGGTGCCACTGGCGGTGGAAGCGTCCAGCACGAAGCGTAGCTCGATCACCTTGTCCTTGAAGCTGCGCCCGCCAAAGTTGGTCAGGTCGAAGACCTGGCGCATCCAGGTGAGGTCAGTGCTGTTGAAGTGGACCGTGACGTCCACCCAGTCGGTGGTACCGGCCTCGCGGATGCCCACCCTGGCATACGTGCCGCTGGCCAGGTTGTAGCGATCGTAGAACTCCAGTTGCGGGTTGGGCGCACCGATCAGGTTGATCGTGCCGCGCAGGGTCAGGATGCAGTAGGAGCCGGAGTCGTAGTAACGACCGGGGCTATCCGACCAGGCGCTGGGCGGGCTGAAATAGGCTTCGTCGGAGAGCGCCCAGCCGCAATTGCCGCGATCCAGTTCGATCTGCTCGGCCAGTTGCAGGTAGAGTTGCGCAGCGCCGCCCGTGTCTACCCATTCGACGACGATCTGATGCAGACCGGTAGAAGGGGGAGTATAAGCGCGTTCGAACCAGTTGGTATCGGTGGTATTGGTCCAGGTAGCCGGATCGCCAATCTTGGGCACATCCTTGTCCACCGCAATGACCCCGTCTACCCACACCCGCACGCCGTTATCGCGTGAGATGCGGAAGACATAGGGCTTGTTTTCCAGATAGACGGTGGACTTGAAGCGGGCGTAGAAGTTCTCTGACACCGCTGCGTTGGGCTTTGCGCCGCTGGCATAGTAGAAGGCAAGCGAGGGATAGGTGGTTCGCCACACGCCAGTCCCGTCGGCCATGCCACTCATGTCGTTGTACCAGGTGGTGTAGTTCCAGAACTCCGCATTCCAGCTAGCGCTGGCCAGGGGGTCGGCGGTATCAATCAGGAAGACATTCAGCAGGGCCGAACCAGAGGTGTCCACAAACTCAACGACGACCTGATGCGTGCCCGCTGTCGCCGTGAACTTGCGGTCGAACCAGGTCTCCTTGATCTGATCCTGGCTCCAGTCCACCCAGGTGGCCGGGTCGCCGACGTTCGGCACGTCCTTGTCCACGACGAGCTGACCACCGACCCAGATACGCACGCCGTTGTTACGCTGAATGCGGAAGGTGTATTCTCTCGCCTGAAGGGTAACCGTGCTCTTGAAGCGGGCGTAGAAGTTCTCGCTGGTGCTGGGATTGGGTTTGACACCAGAGGCGTAGTAGAAGTTAAGCTCTGGCAGAGTGGTGCGGTAGACACCTGTGCCGTCTGCCATGGAACTCATGTCGTTGCGCCAGGTGGTGTAGTTCCAGTATTCCGCCTGCCAGGGATTGGTGATCAGGTCCTTGAAGTCGTGCTCGAAGGTATTCGGATTATCGCCAGTGTCGTCGAAAGGATAGCCCCACTCGGCATCCGTGGGCGTCGGGCTGGGGCCTGGAGTAGGCGTGTTGGTGGGCAGCGGCGAAGGCGTGATGTCCGTTGGTGTGGGCGACGGGCCGGGGGTGCGGGTAGCCGTGGGCGGGGCGGGCGTGTTGGTGATCAGGCCAACGTTCTCCGGCGTGTAAGAAGCGACGGCGGCGACCTGCGTCCAGAACTCGTCGGCGGAGAGCGTGTCGCGCGGCTCGATCGTCCCCCCCAACAGGTTGTAGACCGTGTTGCTGAAGACATTGCCGACTGCCGGGCCGGTGATGGTCAACACGGCGACCAGGGCGAAGACCACCAGCAACAGGATGAGCACATATTCGATCAGTGCCTGGCCGCGCGACTTCGGCACGGCGCGGCTGCGTCCGCTCTGGCTGTGCCGCCCCCATCGTTTCTTCAAGTTGGCGAGAAGGACAAACATGGGACGTTTTCCTCCTGAACCGTCTTGCAACGCGCCCGACCGCCAGTTCCAGTCATTGCTCAGGGCGGGACATGCGTCGCCACAGGCCTGCTACCCCTATCTGTTATAGTACCTGAGTCTGCCTTTTGAGGGGATGCGGTTTTGTAGAAGAGTTGTCGGAAATCATTGACAAATAGTGCAGCAATGGTGCCGCCCGTCACTGGTCGGGACGGCTGGCTCGTGTTAGGCTCATAGCGGATCACGGTGCGCCAGAGCATCAACGCACACGACGAGGCAGCGCTCGCCGGTGAGACGACCTGACCGGAAAGCAGGAGATATTTGTAGAGAAAGGCAAAAAGGACCTATGACTGCCAAGATCATTGATGGGAACGCAGTAGCCCGCCGTATGCGAGGTGAAATCGCCGAAGCCGTGGCGCAGATGAAAGAAAAGCACGGTGTCGTGCCGGGCCTGGCAACCGTGCTCATCGGCGACAACCCCGCGTCGCACAGCTATGTCCGCATGAAACGCAAGGCGTGTGCCGATGTGGGCATTGAGTCGTTTCCGCATGAGCTACCGGGGGATGCCAGCCAGGAGGAGGTCGAGGCACTGGTACGCCGGCTCAACGAAGACCCGCGTGTGCATGGCATCCTGGTACAGTTGCCGCTACCCCGCCATCTGGACGAGGAGCGCATCCTCAGCCTGATCAGCCTGACCAAGGACGTAGACGGCTTTCATCCTGTCAACATCGGGCGGCTGGCTATGAAAGGCCGCGAGCCGTTGTTCATCCCCTGCACGCCGCATGGGGCGATCGTCCTGCTGGAAGAGGCGGGGACGCAGTTCGAGGGGGCCAACGCGGTCGTGCTGGGGCGCAGCAACATCGTGGGGTTGCCAGCAGCCATGTTGTTGATTCATCGCAACGCCACCGTCACAGTGTGTCACAGCCGCACCAGAGACCTGCCCGCTGTCTGCCGTCAGGCCGATATTCTGATCGCCGCCGTAGGGCGTCCTGAAATGGTGCGGGGTGACTGGGTGAAACCGGGCGCTTACGTCATTGATGTCGGCTCCAACAAAGTGGATGATCCTGCCAGCGAGAAAGGCTATCGCTGGGTGGGCGATGTGGCCTTCGACGAGGTGAAAGAGGTCGCCGGGGCGATCACGCCGTCACCGGGCGGTGTCGGGCCGATGACCATCACCATGCTGCTCAAGAACACGGTCCGCGGGGCCGAACTGGCCATTTCCGGCGCGGTATGAGGAGTTCGCACGAAATAAGGTAGACTTTTGGGGGCGTGTGTAGCAGAGGCACTTGAGAGGCGCTGGAGCACACGCCCACCTTTGTTTGAGGGAAAAAGATGGCGACTTTGCTGATCAAACACGCCCTGGTCCTGGTCACCATGGATGAGGAGCGCCGCGAAATCCCTGACGGGGCGCTGTTCGTCCGCGACAATGTGATTGAGGCGGTAGGGCCGACCCGCGATCTGCCCTCGCACGCTGATGAGGTGATCGACCTGAGCGGCCATGTGGTGTTGCCAGGGCTGGTCAACACCCATCATCACATGTATCAGTCGCTCACACGGGTGATTGTGGATGGGCAAAACAAGGAACTGTTCGGCTGGTTGCGCTCGCTCTACCCGATCTGGGCGCGGCTGACGGGGGAAGCGGTCTATATCAGCGCGAAACTGGCGGCGGCGGAACTGATTCTGTCTGGATGCACTACTTCCAGCGATCACCTGTACATCTTCCCGAATGACGTCACCCTGGACGACGAGATCCGCGGCGTTCAGGAGACCGGACTGCGCTTTCACGCCACGCGCGGCAGCATGAGCGTGGGCGAGAGCAAGGGCGGCTTGCCGCCGGATCGTGTGGTCGAGCGGGAGGATGATATCCTGGCCGACAGTCAGCGAGTGATTGAGGCCTATCACGACAACAGTCGCTATGCCATGCTGCGCATCGCTCTGGCCCCGTGTTCTCCCTTCAGCGTCTCGCGCGACCTGATGCGCGCCTCGGCGGAACTGGCGCGCAGCTATTCAGGAGTCCGCCTGCATACTCATCTGGCTGAGACGCAACCGGACGTAGCCTACAGCCTGCAGATGTTCGGCCTCAAGCCGGGCGAATATGCCGAAGACGTGGGCTGGATTGGCCCGGACGTGTGGCACGCGCACTGCGTACACCTGACCGACGAAGCGCTGGATCGTTTTGGTCAGACGGGCACTGGCGTGGCGCACTGCCCGGCCAGCAATGCCCGCCTGGCGAGCGGAATCGCCCGCGTGCGCGAGATGCTGCAGCGCGGCGTGCCGGTGGGACTGGGCGTAGATGGTTCGGCCAGCAACGACAGCGGGCATCTGCTCAACGAGGCGCGCATGGCGCTACTGATGCAGCGCGCGTTGACGCAAGACCCAGCGGTGATGACCGCGCGGCAGGCGCTCGAACTGGCGACACTGGGTGGCGCACGGGTGTTAGGCCGCGACGACATCGGCGCGCTCAAACCCGGCATGGCGGCGGACTTCGTCGCCTACGATCTGCGGCAGTTGCCATTCGCGGGCGCATGGCACGATCCGGTGGCGGCCTTGCTGTTCTGCACGTCGGTGAATGTGAGCCTGAGCGTGATCAACGGGCGTGTAGTCGTCCGCGACGGGCGGCTGACGACGCTGGAACTCGAACCCCTGATCGAACATCATAACCGTCTGGCGCTGGCGTTGGTCAACGGAGCATAGAGACAATGGAACGCAAGATTGTTCGCGGCGGCATGGTCGTCACGCCGTCGGCGGTGGTGACCGCCGATGTGCTGATCGAAGGGGAGCGCATCGCTGGCCTGGTAGCGGACGGCACCGAGGTCTGGGCGAGGGCGGAGGTCATAGATGCGCGGGGATGCTATGTCTTCCCTGGGGTGGTAGACCCGCACACACATATCCAACTGGACACTGGCATCTACAAGACGGCGGATAACTGGGAAATCGGCACGTGCACGGCGGCCTTCGGCGGCGTAACGACGGTGGTGGACTTTGCCACACAATTCCCCGACATGACCTTCCGCGAAGCGCTGGAAGCTCGCCTGCGTGAGTGCGCACCCGCTCTCATTGACTATGGCCTGCACATGATGGTCACTGACCTGCCGGAGGACCCGGCGCTGGCGCGGGCCTGGTTGACGGAGCTGCGTGACCTGGGCGTGCCCAGCATCAAGCTGTACACTACCTACCGTCCTAACTACTACGCGGACGATGCCACCCTGCTGTACACATTCCGGGCCATGCCGCGAGATATGCTGGCGATGGTGCATTGCGAGAACGACGCCATCGTCACCGACGCGACGGCGCGGCTGGTGGCTGCAGGCAAGACGGGCTGGGCTTATCATGCGCAGGGACGTCCGCCAGAGGCCGAGGTCGAGGCTATCCGCCGTGTCATTCACCTGGCGGGGGTGGCAGGGGCAGCGGTCTACATCGTGCATTGTTCCACGGCGGAATCGATCCGACAGGTGCAGCAGGCGCGGCGTGAGCGGGAGTGGCCGCCGGTCTACGGTGAGACGTGCCCGCAGTACTTCTGGCTGGACGACAGCGTCTACCAGGGGCCGCGACCGGAGCATTTCATCCTGCAGCCGCCGCTGCGCCCGCGAGACTGGCAGGTTGACCTGCTGCAAAGCTGGCAGGCGCTCAGTGCGGTGGCGACGGATCACTGCGATTACACGCTGGCGCAGAAGCGCGAATTCGCGGACTTCACCCGCACGCCGGGTGGCCTGCCCGGCCTGGAGACGCTCTTCCCGCTGACCTACACCGCTGCGGTGCATCGAGCGGAACAGCGCCGCGAGGGGGGCGAAGCGGTCGAGCCGGTGCCGCTGCCCGCGCTGGCGAGACTGCTTTCCGCCGAACCGGCGCGGCTGTTCGGGCTGTACCCGCAGAAGGGGGCTATCCTGCCGGGTAGCGACGCCGACCTGTTGATCTACGATCCAGAGCCGGAGGTCGTGCTGCGGGCGGAGCAGATGCACACGGTGGCCGGTTACACGCCCTATGAGGGGGTTACAGTCAAGGGGCAGGTCCGAACCGTGCTCAGTCGGGGGATGGTGCTGGTGCACGAAGGTCAGTTGCGGGGAGAAGGTGGCCGCGGGCGCTTCCTGCGCGGCAAACCCTTTGCGCCCTGAGGGGAATGGGGTGGAAAAACAGGGATGACATCTTGATAGGGACGTGGTATGCTAGCGCGACTAATGGGAAAGCGCTCAGGACTGCGCTGTGGACACAATTCCCACCAAAGCCCAAATCCAAAGTGAGACTGACAGGAGTTTGAACCATGCGTAGCTTTTTGGGGCGTGATATTCTGTCGCTCAAGGACTTCGAGCGGCACGAGTATTTCCGCGTCTTCCAGGTGGCCGACGAACTGGAGCCATACGCTCGCGACCGGCGCAATGGCGATCTGCTGGCGCACAAGACGCTGGTGACCGCCTTCTATCAGCCCAGCACGCGCACCCGTCTGGCGACCGAGGCCGCCATGCATCGCCTGGGTGGTCATGTCACCGGCTTTGCGGATGCCAAGATGACCCGCGCGGGCGACTTTTACCAGGAAGGCATCCAGGACACGGTCAAGATGCTGGAGTACTATGGCGATGTGATCGCCATGCGTCACTACCAGCAGGGCGCGCCGGCGGAGGCGGCCATGCACGCCAGCGTGCCAGTGATCAACTGCGGCGATGGCTGGGGCGAGCATCCGACCCAGGTGATCACCGACCTGATGACCATCTGGCGCGAGCGCGGCACGCTGGACGGCCTCACCTGGGTGCTGATCGGCGATATGCGCATGCGCACCATGCACAGCATCAGCTATGCGCTGAGCAAGTTCGATGTCAAGGCATACGTGATCTCGCCCGACGAGATGTATTTCCTGCCGGAGTTCGAGCAGGAAGTGCGCGAGATGGGCTTCAACTTCGAGCGCAAAGAGCACATCGAGCAGGTGATCGGCGAAGCGGATGTGATCTACATGGAGCCGGTCGTGCAGCCCGACTACACCAAAGCGCGTGAGGAAGCCCGCGCCGACAAGGGCCGCACCCCCGCCAACTATCAGGTCACCAAGAAGCTGCTGTTCGAGAAGGCGCGCAAGAACGCGATCGTGCTGCACTCGCTGCCGCGCCAGGACGAGCTGTTGCAGGATGTGGATACCACTCGTCATCAGCGCTACTGGGTCGAAGCGTACAACGGCGTGCTCTCGCGCATGGCGTTGCTGGCGCTGATCCTGGGCGCGGTGGAATAGTCGGAAGTGAAAGGGGCGCGGGTGCCGAACCCTGCGCCCCTGCGTTTATCGCCAGAGTGCCAATCTTTTGGACTGAGCAGAGGGTAACACCATGCAGACACACCTTTCTGGCCGTGACATGATCACGCCCGACGAATGGACGGACGACGAGGTCAATACGATTTTTGAGGTGGCCTTCGATCTCAAGCGCAAACGTGCTGTCGGGGAACCGCATCCCTTGCTGCGTGACAAGGTGCTGGCGCTGATGTTCTTCTTCCCCAGCACGCGCACGCGCGTGAGCTTCGAGGCCGGCATGGCCCAACTGGGCGGACATGCGCAGTTCATCGAGAGCCGCACGACGCAGATCGCGCATGGCGACACGGCCAAAGAGATCGGCGAGATCGTCGGGCGCTACTGCGACGGGATCGCCATCCGTCAGGTGGACTGGGGCGTGGGCAATAAGTACATCCGCGAGGTGGCCAAGTACAGCCGCGTGCCGGTGCTCAACATGCAGTGCGACTGGTATCACCCCTTCCAGGCACTGGCGGACATGATGACCATTTTCGAGTACTTTGGGCGCGACGTGCGCGGCAAGACGCTCAACATGTCGTGGGCCTATGCTTCCAGCTACCAGAAGCCGCTGTCGGTGCCGCAGAGCATGATCACCCTGGCCACGCGCTACGGGATGAACGTGCGGCTGACGCATCCGCCGGAATTCAAGCTGATGCCGGAGATCGTAGACCTGGCCCGCGAGAATGCGCGGAAATCGGGCGGCAGCTTCGAAATCTACGATGACTTCGACGCGGGCTTCAAGGGGGCCGACGTGGTTTACCCCAAGAGCTGGGGCGCGACGCTGACTACGACGGACATGGAAGAATCGGCGCGTATCGCCGCCAAGTACAAGGACTGGATCGCCGACGAGCGGCGCATGGCGTTGACCAATCATGGCATCTACCTGCATTGCCTGCCGGCGGATCGCAACATCGAAGTGACCGATGCCGTCATTGACGGGCCGCAGAGCGCGGTCTATGACGAGGCGGAAAATCGCCTGCACGTCCAGAAAGCAGTGATGGCGCTGACAATGCGCTAGGGCGGTTTTCGCGAGGAAACGTGCTTAATAGAGCCAAGCCGATCAACCGCTTATGCTGGGGGGTCGGCTTTCGTATCCCTGTTGGACGATCCGTGTTAAGAAATCTGAGTTACTTGTGAGGGAACCATGCCATCTGCACGTACGGCCGTCATTGCCATTGGCGGCAACTCCCTGATTCTGGATAACAACAAGCCCGCGGTCGAATATCAATGGCAGGCTGTCTATCAGACCGCCGGGCATATCGTGGACATGATCCGCGCTGGCTGGCGCGTGGTCATCACTCATGGCAACGGGCCGCAGGTGGGCTTCATCCTGCGCCGCAACGAGCTGGCCAACAAGGTGGAAGGCATTCACATGACGCCGATGGACCTGATCGGCGCGGACACGCAGGGCAGCATCGGCTATATGCTGCAGCAGGCCCTGAACAATAAGCTGCGCATGGTGGGCATTCGGCGGGGTGTGGTCACCGTGGTGACGCAGACGCTGGTAGACCGCAACGATCCAGCCTTTCAGAACCCCAACAAGCCCATTGGCGGTTTCATGACCGAGGAAGAAGGCCGGCGTTTCCGCGAAGAAGGCTGGACGGTGATCGAAGATGCCGGGCGCGGCTATCGGCGAGTGGTGCCTTCGCCGATTCCGATCGAGATCATCGAACTGGACGCCATCAACACGCTGGTCGAAAAAGACTTTGTGGTCATCTGCACTGGCGGTGGCGGGATTCCGGTCATCCGCGACGAGGAGGGCAACCTGCGTGGCGTTAACGCAGTGATTGACAAGGATCGCGGCACGGCGCTGCTGGCCAACGGCCTGAAGGCCGATCTCTTCCTGATCTCCACGGCAGTGGAGAAGGTGGCGCTCAACTACGGCAAGCCAGACCAGAAAGACCTGGACGTGATGACCCTGGCCGAAGCGCGTCGCTACATGGCGGAGGGGCACTTCAAGCCTGGTAGCATGTATCCCAAGATCGAGGCGATCGTCAACTACCTGGAGAACGGCGGCCCGCTGGCGATCGTCACCAACCCGGAGAATATCGCGCGAGCGCTGCGCGGTGAGACTGGCACGCGCGTCGTGCCCGCCTAGCAGAAGGGAGCGCTCGAATGTACGTCGCTGAGCTGCGTTGCTCCATCTGCGGGAAGTCGTATGCGCCGGATCAGGTGCAGTATACCTGCCCTTCCTGCGGCGAGGCGGGGACGCTGGATGTGCTCTACGATGTGGAGGCGCTGCGCCGCGCGGTGAGCCGTGAGGACATCGCCCGCAGCACCGATCCGACACTCTGGCGTTACCGGCCCCTGTTGCCTTTGCCCGCTGATGCGGCTGTCCCTCCGCTGGCCGTGGGCGGCACGCCGCTATACGACGCGCCGCGCCTGGCCGCCGACCTGGGATTGGCCCAGACCTGGATCAAGGATGACGGACGCAACCCGACGGGGTCGCTCAAGGATCGCGCCAGCGCGGTAGTCGTGGCGCGCGCCATGGCTCAGGGCATCAAGGTGGTCACGACGGCCAGCACCGGCAACGCGGCGGCAGCGCTGGCAGGACTGTCGGCCAGCGTGGGCTTGCCCGCGGTCATCTTCGTGCCAGCTTCCGCGCCAGAAGCGAAGATCGCGCAGTTGCTGACCTATGGCGCGCATGTGCTGCTCGTGCGTGGCAACTACGACAATGCCTTCGAACTGGCTGTGCAGGCTGCCGAACGCTATGGCTGGTACAACCGCAATACGGGAATGAACCCGTACACGGCAGAGGGCAAGAAGACCGTGGCGTACGAGATCGCCGAGCAACTGGGCTGGCAGGCCCCGGATGCGGTGGTGCTGAGCGTTGGTGATGGCAACATCATCAGCGGCGTGCACAAGGGCTTCAGCGATCTGCTGGCGCTGGGCTGGATCGATCGGATGCCGCGGCTGATCGGCGTACAGGCGGACGGTAGCGCGGCCTGTTACCAGGTGTGGAAACGGGGACAAGACCCGGCAACCATGGCGCCCATTGAGTCACATACTGTGGCGGATAGCATCGCCGCCGACCTGCCGCGCGACCGCGTGCGAGCAGTCCGCGCAGTGCGTGAGACCGGGGGAGCGTTCGTCTCCGTGCCCGACGAAGCGATTCTGGAGGGCATCCCGATTCTGGCACGGCTGAGCGGTGTCTTCGCCGAACCGGCAGCGGCGGCTACCTATGCTGGCGCACGCGCGGCCCTGGCGGAGGGGTCCCTGAAGCCAGAAGACCGCGTTGTGTTGCTGGTGACGGGCAACGGTCTGAAAGATATCAAGAGCGCCATGCGGGTGGCGGGCAACGGCTACACGGTGGCTCCGGATATCGAGGAAGTCGAGCGAGTACGTCAGGTGTTGGGCCTGCCCAGTTTCCGGTAGCTCTGATGGCAGTTTGCCTGGCGACCAGGATGGATCGTTGCCGGAGATTTCCGGAGTCTGCGCAGGCTCTGGAAATCTCCGGCGTGGGTGCATGCAAAGATTGTCAGCGACTTACTTGACACGGAAGTGTTTACCTCACCCCTAGCCTCGCTTCGCTCGGCTCGCCCCCTCTCCAGCCTAAGTG
>DDBP01000259.1 GCA_002332795.1 Anaerolineales bacterium UBA2029
CTGGGCGTCCCCGTGCACCGCGGCATGACGCACGACGGCCTGGGCAAGTACCTCAAGCAGAAGATCACCAAGGCCCCTGGCCCCACCGCCGACATCGTACAAATCCTCAAAGACACCGGCACCGATGTGGTGGTCAACTACCTGCCGGTGGGCAGCGAGCAGGCCACCAAGTGGTATGTGGAGCAGGTGCTCAATGCGGGGTGCGCCTTCGTCAACGCCATTCCGGTCTTCATCGCCCGCGAACCCTACTGGCAGCAGCGCTTTGCCGAGCGCGGTCTGCCGCTCATCGGCGACGATATCAAGTCGCAGGTCGGCGCGACCATCCTGCACCGCGTGCTGACCAATCTGTTCAACGATCGCGGGCTGCGCCTGGAACGCACCAGTCAGCTCAATGTGGGCGGCAACATGGACTTCTACAACATGCTGGAGCGCGAGCGCCTGGAGAGCAAGAAGATCTCCAAGACCAACGCCGTCACCAGCCAGCTACCCTACGAGATCGATCCGGAGAACGTCTACATCGGCCCCAGCGACTACGTCCCCTGGCTCAGGGATCGCAAGTGGGCCTACATTCGCCTGGAAGGCTCGGCCTTCGGCGACGTGCCACTCTCCATCGAATGCAAGCTGGAAGTGTGGGACAGCCCCAACAGCGCCGGCGTGATCATTGACGCGGTGCGCTGCGCCAAGATCGGGCTGGATCGCGGCCTGAGCGGCACACTGGAAGCGCCCGCGGCCTACTTCATGAAGTCCCCGCCCGTGCAGATGCCCGACGACATCGCCCGCGACAGTGTGGAAGCGTTCATCCGTGGCGAGAACAACCGCACGGTCAAACCTCCGGCGGGCTGGAAGGGCAGCGACAGCCCCTCCGTACCCCACAACCCACACGCCGACGAGTAGCGCCGCACCCGCTGCCAGGGGGTCTGTCGCCAGGCCCCCTGGCTTCTCTGGCCATTAGAAGGCCCCGTCTGGCGTGCGCCGAATGGGGGAAGATGGTACAGAGTGTAGATAAGGATTTGGCGTATATGCACATAGCACGCTTTTCGCAAAGTGCGCGAAATCCGCTATACTTAAAGGTGGTCTGCGGACCGTGTATTTCGCCTAGAGAGTTACAAGGAGATTACCTGCTATGAAGCGACTGCTGACGTCACTGCTGGTGGTGGTGCTCGTGCTGATGGCGGCTCAGGTGGCCGTCGCGCAGGAGGGCGAGGAGTTCACGGTGAAGGAACTCATCCCCTGCGACGAGTACGATCTCAGCGACCTGCGCATCGGCCTGGTGACAGACGTAGGGGAAATCGACGACAAGAGCTTCAACCAAAGCTCGTGGGAAGGCGTGCTGGCAGCGGAAGCGTGCGGCGCGACCGTGAACTACATCGAGACCCAGAACGCCGCAGACTATGCTGACAACATCGCCGAATTCGCTGAAGCCGACTACGACATCATCGTCACCGTCGGGTTCGCGCTGGGTCCGGCCACCCTGGAAGCTGCCAAGCTCTATCCGGACGTGCTGTTCATCGGCGTGGATCAGTTCCAGGTCGAGCCGGTGGACAATGTGGTTGGTCTGGTGTTCCATGAAGATCAGTCCGGCTTCCTGGCGGGCGTGCTGGCCGCACGGCTGACCAAGACCGGCACCATCGCCGCCGTGCTGGGCACTGATCAGGTGCCGCCCGTGGTGGCCTTCAAGGAAGGGTACGAGGCGGGCGCGCGCTACGTCAACCCGGACATCAAGATCATCTCCACCTATCACCCTGGCGCGATTGATCAGGCCTTCACCGACCCCGAATGGGGCGCGACCACGGCCCGTCAGGCGCTCGATCAGAACGCCGACGTGATCTTCGCCGCGGGCGGCAAGACGGGTAACGGTGGCCTGATCGAGGTCGCCAACGCCGTCGGCCCGGATGGCCCGCCGCCGTTCTGCATCGGTGTGGACACGGACCAGTGGAACACCGTCCCCGAAGCGCACCCCTGCCTGGTGTCGAGCGCGATGAAGCTGCTGGACAAGGGCGTGGCGGACATCATCATGGCCTACGTGGATGGCACGCTGGAGCCGGGCAACTTCTTCGGCGAGGCCGCGCTGGCTGACTTCCACGATCTGGCCGAGTACGTGCCCGATGAGGTCAAGGCCGAGCTGGAGGAGATCACCAAGGGTCTGCTCGACGGCACGATCAAGACGGGCTACGGCGAAAGCGCCGAGTAACGCCCTTCATTGACAATCGCATAGCTGCAAGCCCCCTCAGCTCCCTGAGGGGGCTTTTCTTTGCGCGCTGGACAGCGCCGCCCCCTTCGCATAGAATAGCGGGGTATTGCCACCCATTTCCAGGACGAGCCAGCTATGGTCAACCCGGCTGCCCCACCCCTGACGGCGGAGGAACGCGAGCGTATCTACCGCCGCAATTTCGTCTTCTTCCTGGCCGATTACACCATCTTCTCCATCGCGCTCAACCTGATCGGCCCGACGACGGTCATCCCCGACTTCGTGCGCAAGCTCACCGATTCGGAGATTCTCATCGCCATTTCCAGTCAGATGTTCGAGATCGGCTGGCTGCTGCCGCAGTTGCTGGTGGCCCGGCGACTGGTGCGCGTCGCCCACAAGAAGTGGTGGTTCGTGGGGCCTAATATCCCCGTGCGCACTCTGATTCTCATCTTCAGCGGCGTGATCGTGCTGCTCGGCCCGGAGCGCCCCGGCGCGATCCTGGCTGCCTTCCTGATCTTCTACGGGCTGGCGGCGCTGGGCGACGGGCTGGTGGGCGTGCCCTGGATGGACCTGGTCGGCAGCAGCCTGGATGATCGGCGGCGCGCGCGGCTGTTCGGGCTGGGCAACGCTACGGTGGGCATCACCATCCTGGGGCTGGCCCCCCTGGCGGGCTATATTCTGGGCGAAAATGGCCCGGCGTTTCCCAACAACTACGCCCTGCTGTTCGCGGTCTCTGGCGTGCTGTTCCTGCTGACCCTGCCGCCCATCCTGCCCATCCGCGAACTGCCCTCTGCCAAACCGCTGGAGACGATCCCGCCCCTGCGTGAGTATCTACCCGGCCTGGTGACGGTGCTGCGCCGCGACCTGCCCTTCCGCGCTGTGGTCGGCGCTCGCCTGCTCACCACGCTGGCGACGATGGCCGCGCCCTTCTACATCGGTCTGGCCACGGAAAAGCTGGGGCTGTCGAGCGATGTGGCGGTGAGCCGCCTGCTGCTGCTGCAGACGCTGGGCAGCGTGGCCGGGGCGTTGGTCTTCTCACGCTATGGGCACGACCGCACCATGCGCTTCACCCGCATTGCGCTGACCTTCGCCAGTGCGCAACCTCTGCTGGCCCTGTTCGCCAGCGCCCTGGGACCGGGGCCGCTCTACCTGGCCTTTCTGAGCGGCGGTGTGGCCGCCGGTAGCCTGGGCATCAGCTTTCTCAACTGGGTCATCGCCTACGCCTCGCCGGAACAGCGCCCGGTCTACGCGGGGCTGTTCAACACGCTGTCGGCGGCTGGTTTGCTAGTCGCGCCCGTGCTGGGCGGAACCCTGGTACAGAGCTTCGGCTACGAAGCCGCTTTTCTGGTGGCCCTGATCGCCCTGGGAGGTGCGTTGCTGGTGCTGCTGCGCTACTGCCGCCCCGCAGCGACGCAGGGCTGAGCGCCAGCGGATACCGCTCAGGCCGATCCCTCCGGCACAGGCGAGCGCTCGCCAATGCCCGCCGCCTCTGGCGATTCGTCGGGCAGCGCGGCGTAATCCGGCAGAATCGCTTCGATGCGGCGCACATCCGGTCTGAGGTACGCGGCGCTCGTGATGAACACCACCAGCAGCCCGGCCATCACCGTCATCAGCCCGATGCCCGATCCTGCCTGCCGTCCCACCAGAGGCGCAATCAGCGCCCAGCCTTCGCGGCGCACGGCTGGCTCGAAGATACCGTCGGCCAGCAGACCGGACAGCAGATAGGCCACGGGCATGAGCAGCATGGACAGTTGCATCACCGCGGCGAAGACGCGCCCCTGCAGGTCGGGCGGTACCTTGATCTGCAGAATGGCGTCGAAGGCGGCGTTGACGATGGGCAAGGGCACCATCATGGCGAAGGCAACCGCTCCCAGCGCCACAGGCGAGCGGGCCATGCCCAGCCCGGCGAACATCAATCCGGCGAAGAGAACGCCGGGGAAAATGGTGCGGGTACGCGGGCGCGTGCCGCCCCAGGCGCTCATGATCAGGCCGCCGACCAACGCCCCCGCGCTGAACAGGCTGAGCAATACGCCCAGCGTGGCCTCGCTGCCCGTCCGGCTGAGAATATAGGGCGTCATCAGTACGCCGACTACGGCGAAGAAGAAGTTGACCGCGGTCGCCGTGAGCACCAGCAGGAACAGCGGGCGACGCTGCCACAGATAGCGGAAACCGACCGACGCTTCGCGCCACAGGCTGCCCTGTGTGGCGCGCCCCTCTGCCGACTGCGGCGGGCGGGGAATGTGCACCAGCCCCACCACGACAATCGCCACCGCAAAGGTGAACAGGTCGATCGCCATGACGCCCGGCGCATCTACCAGGGCGAAGAGCGCTCCGGCCAGGGTAGGGGCGACCAGGCCCGCCGCCGCCCCGCGCATCTGTTGCACAGCATTGGCGCGGTCGCGGTGATCGTCCGGCACGAGCATGGTCACCGAGGCCGAGAACGCCGGTCCCTGGAACATGGAGAAGGCGGCCTGCAGCGCCGAAACCAGGTACAGATGCCACAACTGAAACGCACCAGATAGGAAACTGAGCATGAGCAAGAAGGTGCCCACCGCCTGCCCGGCGTCGGCCAGGATCATCACATGGCGGCGATCCCAGCGGTCGGCCAGCACGCCGGCGAAGCTGGGCGTGATCAGGCGGGGCACGGCGGCGAAGAACGCGGCGAGTGTCAGCGGGGTGACATCGCCGGACTCTTTGTAGACCCAGATACTGACCGCCAGCGAGGACATTTCGCTGCCGATCAGCGAAAAGGTCTGGGTAACGATGAGCAGATAGAAGGTGCGCAGAGAGTGGCGATGAGCCATAACTCTTCGTCCTTGATTAGAAAAATCAATTCACACATTAACATTTTACGCAGAAAGACGCAAGAAGTTTCATTTTTTCAAGGTGAAGTTCAATTTTGTCTCGCCCTCGTGATTTCTCCGCGCTCCCGGCATCTGGGCTGAAGCTCCCTGCCGGGGCCGCAGCGGATGGACTGGCGCTCTGCAGATTTCGTGATAAATTTTTCAATAAAGGCTGTTTTTTATGACGTTAATCGGTTATAATCTGTGGGCGAGGGTCCTCTGTGGCCAGAGCGTGTGAGAACGTCACCCTTTCCCCCTACACGCCACCCCGGTGACGAGCAGCAGAGCAGCCCTGCGGCGGGCGTTCACCCTCACCCACAAGGCATAGCAGGCAGACGCGGTCAGGCGAAAGCGGGAAGTACACGCATGAAACGATCCATCTTCACTCACGTTCTGGGGCTGGCAGCCCTGGCGCTGGTGTTGCTGGCGCTCCCTGCCAGAGCCTGGGCACACGGCCCGGTCTCTGGCGGCGCGTCCCGCACCGACATCAACGACCTGTTCAATGTCCTTTTCTGGATTTCGGTGCCGGTCTTTTTGCTGGTGGAAGGGCTGATCCTCTACGCCATCATCCGTTACCGCCGCCGGCGGCACGACGACATGCCCGAACAGATCGAAGGGCATCGTCCCCTGGAAATCACCTGGACGGTGTTGTCGCTGTTGATCATCGCCGTCATCTTCATCCTGACCGCCCGCTTCATGACCACCCGCTATCAGGTCGAAGCGGACAACGGTGACGTAACTCCCGATCTGACCGTACACGTGACCGGCTACATGTTCAACTGGGACTACGAATACTTCCTGGGCGCAGGCGAAGAAACCGGCGTGATCACCACGCGCAAGCTGACCATCCCCGCCAACCGCAACGTGCTGCTGGAGATCACCTCCACCGATGTGCAGCATAGCTTCTGGGTGCCCGACCTGGCGGGCAAAGTGGACGCCATCCCCGGCTACACCAACACCATGTGGCTGAACGTGCCCAAGACGGGCCTTTACACCGGCAACTGCGCCGAATATTGCGGCACGCTGCACTACGACATGCTCATTGACGTGGAAGTGTTGGAACCGGCGGCGTTCGATGCCTGGCTGGCGCAGCAGATGGCCTCGCTGGGGCGCTTCGTGCCGATTGGGACCGACCTGACCTCGCCACTGCCTGCGGGCGACGAAGAGCGCGGCGAGCAACTCTTCGGTGAGTTGGGTTGCCACAGTTGTCACGGGGAGCAGCCAGGAGTCGGGCCATCGCTGAGCAACATGGCTCGCGACGCCCGCGCAGCAGAGGGCTACACGCCCGAAAGTTACCTGCGCGAATCGATCCTGGTGCCGTGCGCTGTGCAGGCCGAAGGCTACAACTGTCAGATCATGCCCGCCGACTACGGCGAGAAACTGGACGCACAGGGCCTGGCCGACATCATCGCGTACCTGCTATCGCATTGAGCGGCGAGCGCCCTTGAATTAAGTGGGAGAGACAGCAGCAATGGCTACGATTGCAGCCCCCTATCCCGTACACCAGCAGCCGCGCGGTCTGCTGGCCTGGCTGACGACGGTCGATCACAAGAAGATCGGCATCATGTACGTGCTGACGACCTTCACCTTCTTCGTGATCGGGGTCTTCCTGGCCCAGATTCTGCGCGCCGAGCTGGCCTTGCCGGGCGGTCAGATCGTCTCGGCACAGGAGTACAACCAGATTTTCTCCATTCACGGCTCGACGATGATCTTCCTCTTCGTCATCCCCATGCTGGCCGGGCTGGCCAACTACGCCGTGCCCCTGATGATCGGCGCGCGCGACATGGCCTTCCCGCGCGTGAACGCCCTCAGCTACTGGCTGCTGCTCTTCGGTGGCCTGACCATGTACGGCGGCTTCCTGGTACAGGGCGGCGCGGCGGCCAATGGTTGGACATCGTATGTGCCGCTGGCAGGCAAAGACTATTCGCCGGGCTTCGGCACCGACCTGTGGCTGATGGCTGTGGCGCTGGTCGGCACGTCGTCGTTGCTGGGCGCGTTCAACTTCATCGTCACCATCCTGAAGCTGCGCGCGCCGGGCATGACGCTGATGAAGATGCCGCTCTTCCCCTGGACGGTACTGGTCATGGCCTTCATGATCGTCGCCGCGACACCCGTACTGACGGTCAACGGTCTGCTGTTGCTGCTCGACCGCAACCTGGGCACGCAGTTCTTCAACCCGGCGGCGGGCGGTGACGCCGTGTTGTGGCAGCACCTGTTCTGGTTCTATTCGCATCCGGCGGTCTATATCATCGTCCTGCCCGCGATGGGCATCATCTCCGAGGTGATCCCCGTCTTCTCGCGCAAGCCGATCTTCGGCTACAAGGTGATGGTCATCTCGACGATCCTGATCGGTTTCCAGGGCTTCTGGACGTGGGCGCATCACATGTATACCATCGGCCTGCCGCCCGCGCTGGAAATCTTCTTCGTGCTCACCACCATGATCATCGCCGTGCCGACGGGCGTGAAGATGTTCAACTGGGTCTTCACCATGATCGGCGGCTCGCTGCGCTTCGACACGCCCATGCTCTACGCCATCGGCTTCCTGACCACCTTCCTCATCGGGGGCATCACTGGCGTCATGCAGTCGGTGCTGCCCATTGACGAAGTGGTGGCGGACTCGATGTGGCTGGTGGCGCACCTGCATTACGCCGTGTTCGGTGGGGGCGGCTTCGGCATTTTCGCCGGTCTGTACTACTGGTGGCCGAAGATGTTCGGTTACCGCCTGAATGAGCGGCTGGGCAAAATTCAGTTCTGGACGCTCTACCTCGGCTTCCATCTGACCTACTTCCCCATGCACATCCTGGGGCTGATGGGCATGCCGCGCCGCGTCTACGACTATCCGGAAGATCGCGGCTGGACGACGCTCAATCAGCTTTCGACCGTGGGCGGGATCATCATGGGCATCTCGGTGTTGATCCTGGTCTACAATATGATCCGCAGCGCCCGCCATCACGAACCGGCGGGGAACGATCCCTGGGAAGGCGACACGCTGGAATGGACGACGACCTCGCCGCCGCCGGAGTACAACTTCGCGCGGATACCGGTCGTGCACAGTCGTCGTCCGGCCCGCGACCTGCGCCTGGGCCTGACTCCAGAGGGGGAATAACGCATGTCTGACGCGCAATTGCTCGCTCCGCGCGACGCCGAAGAAATGATCCAGGCGGTGCCCTGCCCGGAAGTCGCTCCGGCAGGCCCCGCCGAACCCGAAGAAGAAGTGCACCTGCCGCCGCCCAGCCTGGCACCCTTCATCGTGGGCGTTGGGGCCACACTGACCGTCATCGGGCTGATCGCGCCGCCGCTGCTGGCGCTGGGAGTGCCCGTCACCCTGTTCGGGCTGTTGCGGATGGCCAGCTTTCCGGAAATCGATCTGCACGGGCGCTTCTTCGCCGAGCTGGATCATCGCAAGCTGGCGATGTGGGCCTTCCTGGCTTCGGAAGTGCTGTTCTTCGGCTCGCTGATCGGCACCTTCATCCGCTTCAAGGTAGACCATCCGGAAGTGTTCCGCGCGGCTCACGAAGTGCTCAGCCTGCCGCTGGCGACGCTGGGCACCTCGGTGCTCATCGTCAGCAGCTTCGCCGTGGTGATGGGCCTGGAAGCCATTCAGTCCGACGACCGGCGGGTGTTCTTCAACTGGATGGGGCTGACGATCTTCTTCGGGGCGATGTTCCTGGGCATTCAGGCGTTCGAGTGGTACGAGCTGATGCACGAGGGCATCAAGGCCAGCAACATCTTCGGCACGGCCTTCTTTGCCACCACCGGCTTTCACGGACTGCACGTGTTGATCGGCGTCGGCTGGCTGGTCATCCTGCTGCTGCGCGCCCGGCGCGGACTCTACTCGGCCAGCAACTCGCTAGGCGTCGAACTGTTCGGGCTGTACTGGCACTTCGTGGACGTGGTGTGGATCGTGCTGTTCACGGTCATCTACCTGATCGAGTGAACGGGGGGACGAAGCGACCATGAATTCCGACACGTTGTTATGGGTGACCCTGTGGGCGGCTGCTGGCTCGTTCGTCGGCGGCGTGCTGACGCCCCTGTTCGCCGAGCGCAAACGCATCAACGAGTGGCTGGCGACGCTGGCGGGCCTCATCCTGGGGGGCATCGGTAGCCTGGTGGCGCTGATCCCGTTGTGGCTGGTGCTGCGCCTGCTGCCCGATCGGCCTCTGGTGCACCCCCGCTGGCGGGCCGATGCCGTCAGCCTGGGCGAACTACAGGCCGTCGCCCGCGCCGAACGCGGCACGCCGGGCCTGCTGATGGCTTTGCGGGCCAACTTCTGGCCGCGGGCGCGCGCACACGGGCACTCGCACCGCCTGACGTATGTGAACGTGGCGATCGCGCTGGCCGTGATCACCGCCGTCGAGGTGTTGCTGACCGTACTCGACGTGCCGTTCCCTGTCACCGGGCCGCTGGTGGCGCTTTCGACCAGCAAGGTGCTGCTGGTAGCCCTCTACTTCATGCACCTGCGCTACGACAGCCGCTGGTACGCGGCGGTGTTCGCCTCGTCGTTCCCCTTCGCCGTCCTGGTGATCACCATTCTGGCGCTGTCGTGAGGGCGGCAGAAGGGCACACCTGACAGGCAAAGACTGAACCGCAGAGACGCCGAGGTCCCAGAGAAAAGCACAGAAAAGCACAGAGCCTTTCTCTTTTGTCTTCCTCGGCGTCCCTGGCGTCTCTGCGGTGAATTCCGCTCCTCAATCCGAAGGCACCTGTCCTCGCGCCCGCGTTGCTCACGGCCCGGCCCTGTGCTAATATGACTGCGCGTTCAGTGCACGCCATCCGCCGCCGGAGTGGTGCAGGTGAGGAGGCCGCCGATGAGTCGTCAGGTGTTGGCCGGGTTCATTGTGTTGAATGTGATCGTCTCGCTGCTGGTGGCCGGGATCGTGATCACGGTGGATCGCGCCAACCGCTCCGACGAGCCGAAGCAAGGCCCCACGCAGATCGTCATCCTCACGGCCACGCCGGTGCCGGGCATGGTCATGCAACCCGCCGAGTATCAGGGGACGATTGATGCCCTGCAACTGACCACCACTGCTCTGGCCGCCGAAGCCAACATCGTGGCGGTGGTCACAGCCACGCCCAACCCCGCCGCTGGACTGGCGATCGCCGATGTGACGGCGGTGGCCACGATCGATCCGGCCTTGCTCCCGCCCGTGCCGACCAACCTCCCTCCAGGCGTTGCCACGGCCACGCCTGAAGTGGCTGTGGCGGACGATGGCTGTATCCGTCACGTGGTGCAGCCTGGTGACGTGATCGTCAACATCGCTCAGCAATATGGTGTCTTCGCCGGCGATATCCTGATCGCCAATGGCATGACCGAGGAAGATGTCACCAACCTGCAGATCGGCCAGGAACTGATCATCCCCGTGCCGGGGTGTGCCGCTCTCAGCACCCTGACGCCCCCGCCTCCGCCGACCAATACGCCGTTCTCCCTGACGCCGATCGTGCCCACCGTCACCCTGCCGCCGACGGCTGTCAACGCGCAGGTGGTGATCGCCAATGTGACCGACTGGGGAACGGTGACCAGCGAGGCCGTCGAGATTCGCAACGTGGGCAACGTGCTCAACCTGAATGGCTGGACACTTTCGAATGGTCGGGGTGATGTGTTCCGCTTCCCAGAGTTCCGCATGCAGCAGGGTAGCCTGGTGCGCGTATATTCGCGCCAGGGACAGAACACGCCTGCTGCGCTCTACTGGGGGCGCGAGACACCGGCCTGGCGCGCAGGAGACACGGTCACGCTGGCCGATTCGACGGGGCAGGTACAGGCCACTTTCCGCATTGGCGAGACCGCACCGCTGTTCCAGGAAGCGACGCCGCAGCCGGGGACGTGATCTCGCCTGCAACAGTTGACGAAAGAAAAACCGCGCCCTTGGGGGAAGCGGTTCTTCGTTTTCTCAGGACCGCCGCGGCGTCGTCAGGACTTGTCTGAGTCGTCTTTGCCGTCTTCGCCGCGCAGCCCCTTGCGAAATTCGCGGATGGCCGCGCCCATCTCGCCGCCGATGCGGGAAACGCGCCCCACGCCAAAGAGCAAGATCACCACGGCCAGGATCAGTACCAGCTCGGTCGTGCCCAGGTTACCCATTGTCCACTCCTTGAAATAGCGGTGTGCCGCCTGCCACAGGTCAAAGCCCGCAGCGGACCTTGTTACGCAACGTGCGGTTAGCCTATAGCCCATTATATCAGGTCCAGGCGGATCGGGGTGATCCTCAGGGCAATCGCATCAAAATCGGGCAGCGGCAGGGTGACAGAAGCGGGCCGGGCACGGGTGTTGGCTCGCTTCAGTTGACCTCACCCCCAGCCTCGCTGCGCTCGGCTTGACCCCTCTCCAGCCTAGACTGGAGAGGGGGCCACGAGGCGCGCCAGCGCCGAGTGGGGGTGAGGTAAAGTTAAGGACAGTCTCCCGTTCGAGACGCGCTCAA
>DDBP01000151.1:0-2099 GCA_002332795.1 Anaerolineales bacterium UBA2029
GGGATGCCAAACGGCAGAGGGGACGGAGGGCAACATACGCGCTCTCCGCCCCCGATGGTTCAGGAGCGGACAGGGCTAGAACAAGCGTTAAGGTTGGCTCGCCTGGTTTACCTCACCCCCAGCCTCGCTGCGCTCGGCTTGACCCCTCTCCAGCCTAGACTGGAGAGGGGGCTACGAGGCGCGTCAGCGCCGAGTGGGGGTGAGGTAAAGCTGAGGGCAGCCTCCTGTTCGAGAGGCGCTCAATGGCTGTCCGCCCTTGAACCTTTGCACGTATGGTGCCGCTCCCGCCGACTGCCAGGGGCAGTGTGATGAGAACTTGGTTGCGCCGCAATACCGTCTCCGCCCGCAGACCCTACGAACAGACCTATCAGGCGTATCTGTACATCCTGCCGGGCTTCGTCATCTATCTGGTGTTCGTGCTGTGGCCCATCCTCAGCACGGTGCGCTATAGCCTGACCGAGTGGACGGGCTTCACCGCGCCCAGGTACATCGGCCTGGCCAACTACGAGCGTCTGCTGAAAGACGAGTTCTTCTGGAACGCGCTGGGCAACAATGCCTTCTTCGTCATCTTCTACACCATCCTGCCCATCCTGGTCGCCTTGCTGCTCACCTCGCTGATGACACGCCGTCACCTGCGCGGCATGACCCTCTTCCGCGTGGGGTTGTTCGTGCCGCAGGTGATGAGCGCGGTCGTGGTGGGTATCATCTGGCGCTGGATGTTCGACTATCGCGGGCCGATCAACAGCTTCCTGCGCGAGATCGGGCTGGCCGACCTGGCCAAGCCCTGGCTGGGCGACTTCACCTGGGCACCCTTCGCCGCCGGTCTGGTGGGCACCTGGGTCGAATACGGCCTGTGCATGGTGCTGTTCATCGCCGGCGTGCAGTCCATCTCCGACGAACTCTACGACGCCGCCCGCGTGGACGGAGCCAACCTGTGGCACGAGTTCCGCCATGTGACGCTGCCCGGTCTGCAGCAGCAACTGCTGGTCGCCTTTGTGGTCACTTTCATTGCGGCGCTGCGCGTCTTCGACCTGGTCTTCGTGCTCACGCGGGGCGGGCCGGGCCGCGAAACGCAGGTGGTCAGCATGTTGATCTACGAGCAGGCGTTCGAGTATCACCAGGTGGGCTATGGCGCGGCGATGGCCCTGGTGATGACCGTGCTGATCGTCACCGTCTCGGCGATCACTTTCTATGTGCAGTCGCGTCGCGAGGAGGGGGAAAATGCGCGCTGACCGGCGACAACAGGCGTTCACCTATGGCGTGCTGATCCTCTTTCTGCTGGTGGCCGTCATGCCCTTCGTGGGCAATATCCTCACCTCGTTCAAGGCGCGGACGGAACTCTCGCGCGGGTTGTTCGCGCTGCCGGAGCAATGGCGCACACAGAACTACGTCAACGCCTGGGAGGGCGCGCGCTTCAACGAATTCTTCCTCAACAGCGTGATCGTGGTGGTGCCGGTGGTGATCGTCGCGGCGGTCTGTTCGCTGCTCTCCGGCTATGCGTTCGGCCTGATCTCGTTCCCCGGCGAGCGGCTGCTGTTGCTGGTGATCGTGCTGGGCCTGATGGCCCCTACCGAAGCGGTGATCATCCCGCTGTGGCACCTGATGGACCGGCTGGGCCTGCGCGACTCCTACTGGGCGCTGATCCTGCCGCAGATCGGGCTGAGCTTCTCCTTCGGCACCTTCTGGATGCGCGCGCACTTCAAGAACATGCCGCGCGACCTGATTGACGCCGCCGTGGTAGACGGTTGCAACACGTCGCCCTTTTCGCCGCACAACGTGCTGTGGAAAATCCTGCTGCCGCTATCGGGGCCGGCACTGATGTCGCTGATCGTGCTGATCTTCATGTGGACGTGGAACGAGTTCTTTCTGGTGCTGGTGGTGGGGGGGACGGACTACCGCACGCTGCCGGTGGGGTTGGCGCTGTTGCGCGGACGCTATTCCGCCGACGTGCCAGTGATGGCCGCTGCCTCGACCATCGTCTCGTTGCCGGTGCTGCTGCTCTACTTGCTGTTTCAGCGCAGCTTCATCCGCGGCATGATCTCCGGCGCGGTGAAAGCATAGAGGCTGTCATGAACCTGCGTGCAGCATCTGCCCCTCAC
>DDBP01000151.1:2229-3244 GCA_002332795.1 Anaerolineales bacterium UBA2029
CCCTCTCCCTCGCGACTGCGTCGCGGGGCGAGGGGAAGCCGCCCCTTCGCCCGCCGCGTGGGAGGGGGATGAGGGCGAAAAGTGCATAATACGCTCTAGCCTTATGCGCCCATGAGGGGCCGTGTGCCAGGGCACGCGGAGGATGTCGCCTCAGCGATCGATCTCGATGTAGCGCTTCCAGGTCTCTGGGCCGTTGCCCATCTCGATCACCAGGTAACTGGTGCGCGGCGTCTTCGGTTCCCAGAGCAGCTTCATGCCCGCCTCGCCAGGCAGACGGTTGCCCTTGCGATGATTACAGGCAAAGCAGGCGCAGGCTGTATTGGACCAGGTGTTCTTGCCCCCGCGCGAGAGCGGGACGATGTGATCGACGGTGAGATCATGGCGCGTCAGCGTCCTGCCCTGCACTATGTCTCCCAGCGTTGCGCCGCAGTAGATGCAGGTGAAGTGATCCCGCGCCAGGACACCCTGCCTGCTCCAGTGCGCGTGACGACGGGGCACGTTGATGTACTGGCGCAGCGCGATCACCGAGGGGATGGGGAAATGCGCCCGCACCGTGCGCAGGAAGCGACCGCTTTCTTCGACGACAATCGCCTTGCCGGATAAGAGAAGGTTGATGGCTCTGGGAATGCTGATGACCGTCAGCGGTTCCCATGTGCCTCCATTGAGCAGTAAGACTCGCCCTTCGACCATGGTCGTGCGCCTGCCCCCTTCCGGGCAAGCGTCCGTATCACTGAACCGATGTTATCATTATACCCCGTTTCACAAGCTTTGCTCACGTTCCCCTCAAAACAAGGTGCATTTTAGTTTGGGGCAGGATTCACCCCAGAGATCACCGAGCAGACCACAGAGCTTTTGGTATCTTTCTGCTCTGTGCCCCAGGCGTCACTGCGGTACAACCCGTGACCCGTGCCAGGGACAGGGCCTCGTCGCAAAGGATAAGGTAACATAGAGAGGTAAAGCGCACTTGAGGACGCCGTAAAGCCGACTTCAGAGAGGCCGTTTGAGAAGTTCTGCT
>DDBP01000261.1 GCA_002332795.1 Anaerolineales bacterium UBA2029
GCGCGTCTTGCCGGGCGGCGCAGCCTGCACCGCTGAGGGCGTCGGCGGCGCGGCTGCCGGGCGGGGCACCCCTGCTGCCCGCACGAAGAACATCAGATCGGCCTGCATCCCGCTGGTGCCCAGCATCAATTCGGCCCCGTTCATGCGCACGAAGTCGCGAGCCACCATCAGTTCGAAGCGGGTGCTCTGGTCGCGCCAGTGATCGCGGAAGCTGGCCAGCAAGGCGTCGAGCGTAGAGGGCATGGAGGGAGGTCGCGCAAAGCGCACATGAAACCACGTGCCCAGGCGTGTCACTTCGGTCTCCAGGCGCACACCCGTGCCCAGCGCCTGCGCCGCCGAGTAAAGCATCAGCAGGGCTTCCTGCAACGTCTCCTGGTTGCCATGCAACACTGGATCGGCCTCGATCAGCGGCGGCGGGGAAATATGCAACTGCGCGCTCAGCCAGGTCAACAGGGCGTTGGCGTGAAAGGTGCGCTGTGCCTGCGCAGGAAGCGGGTCGCCGCGCTTGTAGCGGATGAGGTGCGACCAGGCCACCACCAGGTTGAGCACATTGGCGACCTTGGTCTGCGCCCGATCCTTCCAAAAGCCGGGCGGGCGGTTCTGGGCTTCGGGCATGTCGCTGAGCGCGATGCTGGAGAGCGCCGCATTGAGCGAATCGGCGATGCGGTTGTAGAGCAGAAACTGCAGGTCGGCCAGGGCTTCCCAGTCAGGCTCGCGCATAGGCGTGTTCCCGTTGTCTGGTGCGATCGCTACCAGCGATTGTAGCGCCTCTGGCCACAAACGGCACCATGAAAGGGTGCCAGAGAGTGCGTGCAAAGGTTGTGAGTGACTTTGGCGCGCCAGATGGCCCTCATCCCATAACACGCTCTAGCCGATTGGGTCTATTCGAGTACTGGCACCTAAGCGCGTCTCTCAAGAATCGCTATACTAGAATTGAGATGCGAACTTTCAGCCAATCATTAGCAGACTGGCGGGCTGCGGATTTTCATTTGCTATTCTGGTAGAACCCAGTCGTGAAAGGTTGCTTATGACGGTTTACACCCTGACCGTGATCACACCCTTGTTCCTGTATGGCGCAGACCAGAAAAAGCCGGAAATACGCGCCGCGTCGGTGCGGGGTCAGCTCCGCTACTGGTTCCGGGCTATCGAGGGAGCCGGCACGCCTGATCTGAACCAGCTATGGACAGCAGAAAGCGAGGTTTTCGGTTCGACCGCGGGCAGCTCTGTGGTGTCGCTCCGCTTCTACGCGCAGGGCGAATTGAAGACCCAGAGCTATGCTATGCTTCCCCACCGAACGGAAAGGAGATTCCAGTCCTGGCAAGACGCCATCTCACCGGATCAAAAGCTGAGACTGGAAATGGTCACTCGCCCTGGGATAGAAAAGGTTCCCCCGAAAGCCGTTAGAGCTTCGGTCGTCTGGTTGTTGCTCGGTGGCCTGGGGAAGCGCTCGCGCCGGATGTTTGGGGCGCTGGAATCGCCCAGACTGACGGGAAAACTCGCGGACGGCAACGCGCTGGCCAACGAAATTGGGCGACAGTTGCAGGACATCGTCAAGCCCTGCAACCTGCCTCAAGTCCCCGCCTTCCCTACCTTGCATCCAGACTACAGTCGGGTGGTGGTGGGTACAGTTGGCTTCCAAGATTGGGAATCGCTCATCAAGGACCTGTTTGATCTGTTGCGCAGCGACCAGTACCGCAGCCACGAAAGGACGTTTGGCTACGCCATGAATGGGCGACGTGCGTCGCCGCTGATTGCACAGGTACGTCGTATTGGCGACCAGTACTACCCGGTGCTGACTGCCATGCGCTCGACGCCTGACAAGGACATCGAGTGGTCAATTCTCGATAATTTCATGGACGATGCCGAAGCCCGGTGGAACGGCAAGACTGTCTGGGGTGGGAGGCTGGCCAAATGAGCGCGACCTATCTTCATCTGATCCAGATCGGCCCGGTGCAGTCTTTCATTGCTGCCGCCCGCCGCACCCAGGACCTGTACGTGGGCAGTCGCCTGCTCAGCATGATCGCAGCCGAAGGGGTGCGCGCGGCGCAGCGCACCGACCCGCAGGCGGAACTGCTCTTTCCAATTCAGGATGAGCGTGGCAGGCTGCCGCAGAGTGTGCCGCACCGGTTCGCCTTCCTCAGCGATCAGGAGCCGGTGACGCTGGCCCGCGCAGTCGAGCAGGCCGTCAAGGACTACTGGAAGAAAATCATCGCCGGTCGTGTGCGTGACTGGCTGCACGATCAGATCGGCGCTGGCGAGTGGACAGAGGTGTTCGATCGGCAGGTCGAAAACTGGCTCGAAGTATACTGCGTGGCCGTCCCCTATGACGAGCGTGCTCATGGCGCGTCGTACCAGAAGGCGACGGAGGCGATGAGCGCGCGCAAACAGGCGCGGCATTTCCCCCAGGTCAACGAGCCGGGGCGCAAGTGTACGCTCACCGGAGCGCATTCGGCACTTTCAGACAGGGACGAGTTCTGGGAGAGACTGCGCCAGACTCCGGCGATCAGGCGCTACGAGGTCACCGCCGGGGATGGCAGCGCCGACAACATGGTCTTGCGCCGCAACGAGCGCCTGGGAGCGCTGGCCTTGATCAAGCGGCTGGCAGTTCTGGCCGGTGCGCTGACCGTAGAGGGCGATCCCAACTTCGACGACGACCGCGATCCACGCTTCCCTTCGACCAATCACGTTGCCGGCTGGCCTTATGAAACAGAGCCGGATCGCCCGCTATATCTTGCCGTCTTGCATATGGATGGAGACAAGATGGGCGAGCGGCTGGCCAACCAGCGCACCAAAGAAGAGCATCAGCGGCTATCCGGGGCGCTGGCGGAGTTCGCCCGGACGACCGTGCCCGCGCTCGTGAACAAACGCGATCGGGGCGACGAGGGGCGGACTGTCCTGATCTATGCGGGTGGCGACGATGTGCTGGCCCTGCTCCCCCTGCAGGCTGCCCTGGATTGCGCCAACGATATCCAGCAGAAGTTTGCCGCTCAGGTGGGCGGCACGATGTCCGCGGGTATCGCCATCACCTCGGCAGGTATGCCGCTGGATTTCGGGCTGGACGAGGCACGTCACGCCGAAAAGCGCGCCAAAGAGTTCTACGGGCGCAACGCCGTCGCCGTGCGCGATGTCCGTTCCAGTGCCATCCGAGAGACTGGCGGAAAATGGGATAGCGGGATCATCACCCTGGTGGAAGACCTTCGAAAAGCCTTTAAGGATGGCTGGCTGTCTGGCAAGTTCGGTTACGACCTGCTGGAGGTCTCCGACGTGTTGGATGGTGAGCAACTGACTGAGGCTCGTGAGGCCGAGACGAAGCGCCTGCTGAAGCGCCATAGCGAAAGAGGGCCGGAAGAAGAACGCGCGAAACTGGCCGAAGAGCTTGCTTCGACGGCCAGGTCCCTGGGCATGGCCGATGTAGCGCGTTGGGTGGTGCTGTCCCGCTTTCTGGCGAAGGGAGGTCAGCGATGAGCCGCGAGTGGTTGTTCATAGAAGCCAACGACGTGCTGATGTTCCGCGATTCCCGGCCTTTTGCCGCGGGGCAGAACTTCAAGGCGCGCAGCCTGTTCCCCCCTACGCCGCGCACGATGCAGGGCGTGATCCGCACTCATTATCTGGAAGTTCATGGGATGGATTGGTCTGCTTTTGCCCGGCGCGACGTCGCTCCGGATGTCCTCAAGGCGATTGGCGGGCCGGACGATTTGGGTGAACTGCGCCTGGAAGGCCCCTTCATCGCTCAAGCCGCCAACGGCAAGCTCACCCGCCTGGTGCAGGCTCCGCTCGATCTGTTGCAGCCCAAAGGAGACAAAGGAACGCAACAGCCGATCCTTCTGGCACCAGAGAGAGAACCATCCTTCAAGGCCAATGCGCCGTTCGAGGGCTGGCGAGCGCTTCGTCCCGCCGGAAAAGCGAACCTGTTGGACTACGAGACTGCCACCGGATGGCTGGATGACGAAGGGCTGGCAGCCTATCTGCAAGGGATGTCACCGGCGCAGATCATCGGCCATGAAGCAGTGTTCGAGCGCGAGGATCGCGTTGGCATTGGCCTGAGCGAGCATCGCACGGCGCAGCGTTCGCTCTTCTACGAAGCGCAGTTCATCCGCCCGAAGCCCAACGTCGGGCTGCTGGTAGGGGTGAACGCTGGCCTGTTTCCCGATGGGCAGGGGATGATCGCCATCGGCGGCGAAGGGCGCAGCGGCTGGTATCGCAAGGTGCCATACAGTCCTGCCCTTCCGCAAGCGACGGAAGGGCGGGTCAAGGTTGTGCTGCTCACCCCCGCCTATTTCAGCGGCGGCTGGCAGCCAGCGAACGGCGATTGGTCGCCCTGGCTGGGAGCAGCGGCGCGTCTGGTATCGTTGGCGATTGGCAAACCGCTGCTGATCAGCGGCTGGGACCTGGCGCGGAAGAGACCGCGTCCCCTGCACCACTATCTGCCTGCGGGAAGCGTCTTCTTCTTCGAAGACGCGCGTGTGCCCGATCGTCCTTTCACCGAAACACCGCCGGACAGCCCCGACGCGGGGGCGATGGGGTTCGGTTCTTTTGTCGCCGGCAACTGGGATTATGTGTGAATCTGGAGGAAAGCGCAGTCATGAGCATGAAAGTGAACCTGCTGTTTCTGTATACCGAATCGTCGCTGCATATTGGGGCGGGAGCCAGTATTGCCGCCGTTGACCTCCCCATTCAGCGCGAGCGTACCACTCAACACCCGATCGTGCCCGGCAGTGGTTTGAAGGGCGCGCTGCGTGGTCAAAGCACCAACGTTGATAAGGACGCGATCTTTGGCCCAGACCCGGAAGAGCGGAAGGCACACGAACATGCCGGAGCGGTCACCGTGGGTGACGCGCACGTCGTGCTCTTCCCGGTGCGCGCGTTGAGCGGGGTCTTCGCCTATGTCACCTGCCCGCTGGCCTTGGCTCGCCTGGCGCGCGACCTGCAACTCGCCGGGCTTACTCCAGGGTGGACGGTGCCCGCAGTCCCCAAAGATCAGGCGCTGGTCACCGCGCGCAGTGCCGTGACGGTGAACGGCAAGGTCGTGCTGGAGGAATTCGCCTTCACGGCTCAACCGTCCAATGACGCAGACGCCATCGCCGCCTGGCTCGCCCAGAATGCGCTGCCGACCGGCGCAGAATACACTTTCTGGCGGCAGAAAGTGCAAAGCAGCCTGGTGATCCTGCCGGACGACGACTTCCGCGACTTCGTGCAGAACAGCACCGAGATCAGCACGCACGTGCGCCTGGACCCCAACACCAAGACAGTCGCGTCCGGCGCGCTGTGGACGGAAGAAGCGCTGCCTTCGGACGTGCTGCTGTGCAGCCTGATCATCGCCCGCCGCTCGCGCAAAGCCGACACTGAGCTGGATGCGAAGGCGGTCAGCGACTCGCTGCGTGCTGCGCTGCCAGCGCGCCTGCAGCTTGGTGGCAACGAGACGACCGGACAGGGCCTGGTAGTCTCGCGCTGGGTGGAGGGAGCGTAACCATGGCCGAGCAACAAAGCACACGTCAGACTGTTGAGCAGCGCCGCGCAGCCCAGGCGTGGAAGGACATTGAGTCGGTCAAGAGCAGCCAGAAAGAATATGGCTCACTGGTGCGCGGCTTTGCCGCCATGATCCGGCAGGATGGCCTGGGGCCTGCGCTGGCTTTCCTGGCTGCCAAAGGCAAGGAACATCACAAGGCACTGAGCGAGCATTTGTCGCGCTGGGTGCTCCCTCAGATGGGAGCAAGCGGTCATTCTGACTTGCTGCAATGGCTACTGAACCAGGACAGCGCCACCTATCGCCTGGCTGCCAGCGAAACGCTGGCCTACCTGAACTGGCTCAAACGCTTTGCCGAGGCTCAGGGTTGGGGGGATGAGTAATGGGAGCACGTCAGGGGTCATCAGCAAATCAGGAGCCGAAGTACCTGGTGCCGAAGAACACGGCTGCCGTCTTGAGCACATCTGCGAGCAGGTGTCAGCACCTGGGCCTGTTCCTGGGACGCTACACGCCGCAGCAGGTGATCGCCAATGAGGACTGGGATGATCGCAAGCACGTCAAATGGCGCGACCACTGGCTGAAGCAGGATGTGCTCCCCCGTTTCGATCCAGGCGCAGGGATGCTCCGCGATCTGCAAGAGGCCGTCTATGCCCGCTGGCGCGAGGCAACCGCCGGAGCGGAAACCTTCCAGGCTTGGAACAAGAGTCGCCTGATCGTCGGGCTGGGTGGTAAGGGCGTACTGGAAGTCGGGATCACCCTGCATCACGTGACCGGGTTGCCGATCATCCCCGGCAGCGCGCTCAAAGGGCTGGCGCGCACCTATGCCTTGCTGATCATCGCGGAGAAAGTGGGGATTCGCGCTTTGAAGCCGAAGCAGTTGCAGCAACTCCAGCAGGCTAAGCTCGCCTCTCCGCTCGAAATCCTGGATGCTGCGCTGGTGGCGGCGAACGAGCAGCGGGAAGAGACCCTGGCCTCTCTTACCAAAGCGCCGATCAACGCAGAGGCGCAGTTCGTCAAGCAGCTTGCTCAACACCTGAACACATCGGACTTGTCCCAGCGCTACCGCGCGGCGTTCGGCAGCCAGGAAGGCAGCGGCGACTGCATCTTCTATGACGCGGTGATCGCTGCTTTGCCGGGCGATCGTCTGTTCGAGCTGGACGTGATGACGCCGCATTTCAAAGACTACTATGACGACGTGAACAGCGGTAAACCGAAATTCAATAAAGCTCCGCACGATGGACAGAATCCCAACCCGATCGGATTCGTCACTGTCGCCGCGGGTACCACGTTCGCTTTTGCAGTGGGGCCGCGGCGGGGGAGCGATCCCCAGGTCGTCCGGCAGGCAGTCAGGTGGCTGAAGCAGGCCCTCGCCGAACTGGGGGTGGGGGCCAAGACAGCGGCAGGTTACGGCGTGTTTGAAGAAAAAGTTGTCTCACAGGGGTAAGCGGGCGCTGAACAGTGCCGGGTAGCGACAGTCAGCCCGGCACTGTCGGCCTCTGTAGTCCTGCTCAAGTCGCGTCAGTCAGGTGGGAATATGGCAGGTGGCGAGCGTCGGGGCTGGCAGTCTGCTTGCGGCCTGGACGTACTTTTGAAGGAGGTGCCAGTATGCCCTATTGCATCATCGCGACAGTTGGACAAAGTGTGTTGACCAACGATTCAACCATCCGCGACGCCTTAAATCAGTTTCGCAGAGAAGAGCACGATCTGAAGGCGATCCGGGACGGCAAGCACGACTTTCCGGGCAAGCGACTCTATGAGGTGGTCATGGCTGGTTTGCGGGCCAAAAGTAGCGATGAAGGGTTGCTGCGCCGTGCCAGCGCCGAACTCAACCATCTGGTGCCAGTGCTGGCTCAGCAACCGCCCGATCGCAACGACATCATTCACCTGCTCGCCTCTCAGACTCCCGACGGTGTGCTGGCCGCGCGGGTGCTGAAGGATTTCTGTGAAGAGTACTTCGCGCGCCGTGTAGAAATCCATATTGTGGAGGGGCTGCAGGTCGAAGATGGTGAACTGTTCCGCCGCAAAGGGTTGACCAACCTGATCTACTACGTCTTCGAAGCCCTGCGCAAGGCCCCTGCGGGAACGTTCACACGTATTATCAATCCGACCGGCGGCTTCAAAGGAGTGGTGCCTTACCTCACGCTGATCGGCATGTTGGAAAAAGACATCGAGATCAGCTACATCTACGAGCACTCACCCTATCTGATCCGCCTGGCGGGTATCCCGCTGCGCCTGGACTTCGAAAGCATGGAAGCAGCCTACGAGGCCCTGGTAGACTGCCAGGATGATCTGATCAGCGAGGACAAACTGAAAGAAGCGCTGAACTGGACCGGTCAGCCGATTTCCGCGCACCCCTTGTGGGCGCTCTTCGACTCGATCGAGGACAACGGGCAATCCTACTACGAGCCAAGCGGTTTGGGGCGGATCGTCCTGGAACACTTCAAGGACAAGTTCAAGCCGGTGGTCTATCTTTCCAGGCCAGCCTATGAGCGCTACATGAGTTTCGACGGCAACCGTCGGCGGGAGTTCGCCGAGCTGTTCGACCGTCTGCCGGACCCTGAGTGGCGCAGAGGCAAGCGGCATGGACAGGTCAACGGGCACACCATCATCAAACCTGGCAACACAAACGAGCGCCTGTACTACTTCCTGGCGGAGGAAGGGATCGTCGTCTCCGAACTGGCGCTCCATATGCCTGACGGCAACTACGACCGCGAGCCGGGGAACAAGAAAGACTATGGGGCATTCTACCTGTGGAAGGGGCGCTAGAGGGTGTTGAGGTTGACGCCTTCTTTCTCACTCACGCGCATTTAGATCACTGTGGTGCTATTACCCGGCTGGACCATAAAGCTCCCAGTCTTCCGAAATGCGCGACAAGTGCCACCCTGAGTCTGGCCGAAGTCATGCTGCAGGATGCCATCCAAATAACCCCAGGAGAGGTTTCCCCAGCCCTTGTCAGCGAGTGGCGCGGTGAGTATACTAACAGCGCGCGACGGGGTGTGGCGCAGTAGGCTAGCGCGCTGCGTTTGGGACGCAGAGGTCCCCGGTTCGAGTCCGGGCACCCCGACTGGTTTTGCAGCCAACTTGTACCCTCCCAATTCACGATCCTGTGCGCGGCTTCAGCAGCCTGGCGGCGGGATTTTTCGTTTTATTGGACTCGGCCCGTAACTGACAGGTGTTGGGAGCCGGACGCCCGCGCTGCTACCCAGGCGCGAGGCGGGGCGCTGACGGCGCACGAGCACCTGCCCTGCCCGCAGGAGTTGGCGGAAAGGGCGCGGTGGGGGTGAACGAATTCCGCTCGACGCTGCTGAGTACAAGCACGTCATGCTCGGCCTGATTTTCCTCAAGTACATTTCCGACGCTTTCCAGGAAGTGTACGACGCACTCAAGCAGGAAGCATACGCCGATCCCGAAGACCGCGACGAGTATGTGGCGCAGGGCGCGTTCTGGGTACCACCAGAGGCGCGCTGGGACACTCTGCAGCGCAACGCCAGGCGCCCTGAGATCGGCATTATCATTGATGAGGCGATGGCCGCCATCGAGCGCGACAACCCCAGCCTCAAGGGCGTGCTGCCGCAAGACTACGGGCGCGCCGATCTGGACAAGCGCCGCCTTGGAGAACTGATCGATCTCATCGGCACCATCGGCCTGGGCGATCGCGAAAGCCAGTCGAAGGATATTCTGGGGCGCGTCTATGAGTATTTCCTGGGGCAGTTCGCCAGCGCCGAGGGCAAAAAAGGCGGTGAATTCTACACCCCGACCTCGATTGTGCGGCTGCTGGTAGAGATGCTCGAACCCTACCGGGGCCGCGTCTACGACCCATGCTGCGGTTCGGGCGGCATGTTCGTGCAGTCGGAGAAGTTCATCGAGGCACAAGGCGGACGGGTGGACGACATCTCCATCTATGGCCAGGAGTCGAATCCGACCACCTGGCGCTTGTGCAAGATGAACCTGGCCATCCGAGGGATCGAGGTCAACCTCGGCCCCCACGCCGCCGACACGTTCCACCACGACTTGCACCCCGACCTGCGGGCCGACTTCATCCTGGCGAACCCACCCTTCAACATGAGCGACTGGGGCTGGAGAATGAGATTTTAAAAAACGCTGTGAGCTGGCGCAGGGCACCCCCGCCGAATTTGAGGCGGCCTGCCTATCCGCGCCGGATCCCCTCTTAGATCCGGCTTGAATCTGTCCAAGATTCCGATCGCACTACATTATGCACTTTTGGCCCTCATCCCCCGACCCCTTC
>DDBP01000357.1 GCA_002332795.1 Anaerolineales bacterium UBA2029
GCTACGCTCACAGACAGTTGCGCTTGCTATTTTATTCGCTGCCTTTGCGATTGTCTTCTTGCTGGTGGGGGACGCGGGCGTTTCGACCAGCGTCTACCTGCCCGAACCGACCCTGACCTATACGCCCACCTCCACGCCCACGCCGACGCCGCTGCCGGAACCGGTCGCCGCGAACTGGACCGAAATGCAGGCCGGGCAGTGGTATTACCAGGGGCCACAGGAGGTGAACGCGCGCATCAATTACACGGCCATTGCGCTGGAAGACTTCGTCACGCGCACCAATCTGACTCCGCCGCCCGACGACTCGGCCTATCCCTTGATTGATGTGCTGGGGCAGATGCGCGACAACCTGCAGAAGCAGGCGACCGACGCAGGGTTGAGCGTCGGTGAGGATGCGTTCAGCGGCCCGGTCATCGAAGTGATCGCCAATGTGCCGGTGACGCTGCTGCATCTGCGTTTGCAGGCGCAGGATCGCCCGTCTGGCGAGCCGTTCCCTGGGCTTGATCTGGTCGAGGCGTTCGTCGAACGGCAGGACGGGCGCGTGACTTTCGTGCAATACATCTTGCAGGGCGAACCCGATCTTCTGGTCTACCGCGACTTCCGCGCCTGGCTGGTCGAGCATATGGACCGGCTGACAGGCGCGGCAGACGAAGCTGCGCAGGGGGAGGAGGGCGCAGCAGCCAGTGCAACGCCCGCAGCGACGCCTGCCGCCGAGACGTCGGAGGAGAGCGAGGCACCCGCCGGGGAGACGACTGTCACGCCAGAGGCTGCGGCAGTCAGCGCGACGCCTGTTGCCGAGAGCACGCCCGTGAGCACACCAGAACCGGCCTCCGGCGATTAGCGCCGACCTGCCACGCAGGCCAGAGGCCGGTTGAGCGACGGGCGGGAATTCACTATGATCTGGGAAGACTGGCCAGTCACGAAAGAGTACCCTGACAGCCCATGTCCGCCGCGGACGATGAGGTGCAGCCCCTGTACTGGGAGGCGTCCTATGAGATCGTGCTCAGCCTGATGGAGCACCATCCCGACGCCGACCTGGATGCGCTGGGGCTGCAGCAACTGTGGGAATGGATCATCGCCCTGCCGGGCTTCGCCGACGACCCGGCCCTGGCCAACGATGACCTGTTGACGGACATTTTGCGGGAATGGTACGAGGAGCAATCTGAAGCGTCATGACCCAAGCAAACGAGAATTTCCTCAAGGAACTGCGCCATCCAGACGTATCGGTGCCGGAGGGGATGCAGTCATCGGTGGCGGTGACGACCTTCGGCAGACTCATTGATTCCATCTACAACTGGGGTCGCCGCAACTCAATCTGGCCGATGGCCTTCGGCCTGGCCTGCTGCGCCATCGAGATGATTGCCACGGCCAGCAGCCGCTTCGATCAGGCCCGCTTCGGGATGGAAGTGTTGCGAGCCAGCCCGCGTCAGGCCGATCTGATGATCGTCAGCGGCACAGTGACCAAGAAGATGGTCGTGCCCATCGTGCGGCTCTATAACCAGATGGCGGAGCCGAAATACGTGTTGGCCATGGGGGCGTGCGCCATCGGCGGCGGGCCGTTCAAGGAAGGCTACAACGTCGTCAGCGGCATAGACAAATACATCCCCGTTGACGTGTACGTGCCGGGCTGCCCGCCCACGCCGCAGGCTTTGCTCTATGGCCTGATCATGATGCAGAAGAAGATAGACAGTCAGTCGCTCAGCGATCGCAGCAGCACGCCCTGGTATGGGCGCGGCCCCAGCGAGGAAGTGCCCGTGCCGATCCTTGGCCCAGACATCATTGATCCCCGTCAGGCTTTTCTGCTGCGCCGTCTGGCCGAAGAAGCTCAGGTCGGGGCCACGGGGGATGGGCGCGAAGCCAGCGCCTAGGCGCGCTGCTGACCGGCTGTTTTTGCTGACCGCTGACCGCTACGATTCAGGGGAACCACGATGACCGAACAAGTCCAAGTCTCTACCTCCACCGCGCCGCTCGACGAGGCCATCCGTCAGCTCGAAGCGCGCTTTGGCAGCGCAATTCGCCGCGACGATCGCGAAGGGTACACGGGCGTCATCGTCGAGCCGTCGCGTCTGGTGGAAGTTGCCACCTATGTCCGCGATACGCTGGGCTTTTCCTACCTGACCAGCGCTACGGCTGTAGACTACCTGGGCAAGAGCGATACCGACCATCTGGAGATGGTCTATCACGTGTGCAATCTGGCGGGCGGGCCACCGCTGACGCTGAAGGCGCAGACTCCCCGCGAGCAGGCGGCGCTGCCCAGCCTGGTGAGCGTCTGGCCGGGGGCCAACTTCCAGGAGCGCGAAGCCTGGGACCTGATGGGCATTCGCTTCGAGGGGCACCCCAACCTCAAGCGTATCCTGATGTGGGAAGGGTTTCACGGGCACCCGCTGCGCAAGGATTGGAAAGAAGCCTATTACGAGCAGGAGCACAAGCCTTTCGATAGCCGCTGGCCAGAAGGACATGTGCGGCGGGCCGAGGAACTCAACCCGTTCGGCAAGAATGTGCGCTATCCGGCGGGCTTCTCGCTCGACGGGTATGAGGAGCAGGCCGAACGCGCCATTTACGATAAGGTGCCGCTGGGCGTCCAGGTGAGCGATCTGGCCACCGATCAGGTGGTCGTCAGCATGGGGCCGCAGCATCCCAGCACGCACGGCGTGTTCCGCATGGTCGTCACGCTCGACGGTGAGACGATTGTGGGGCTGGAGCCGGTGATGGGCTACCTGCACCGCAATCACGAGAAGATCGGCGAGCGCAACACCTTCCTGCACAACATGCCCTTCACCGACCGGCTCGACTATTTCTGCAGCATGTCCAACAACCTGGGCTATGCGGTGGCCGTCGAGAAATTGCTGGCGCTGGGCAAACGCTGGGATCCGCCGACCTACCGCGCCGAAGCCATCCGCGTGCTGATGGTCGAGCTGACCCGTATCCTCAATCACCTGGTGGCCATTGGCTTTTTGCTGAACGACCTGGGCGCGTACTTCACGCCGCTGATGTACTCCATCATCGAGCGCGAGCTGATCCTGGACTTCTTCGAAGCCGTCTCCGGCAGCCGCATGATGTGCAACTACATGCGTTTTGGTGGGGTGGCCTATGATCTGCCGGAGCGCCTGCAGAGCACTGCCGCCCTGATCAACGACCGCGTGCGCGACTTCGACACCATGCAGTACTTGCGGGCGCTGATTCACGACCGTCTGCCGCGCGCCGTCGAGCAAACCAACGATCTGCTGACCACCAACGAGATCATCACCAACCGTTGCATCGGCGTCGGGGTGCTCACCAGAGAAGACGCCATCGCCTATAGCGCTGCCGGGCCGGTGTTGCGAGCCAGCGGCGTACCCTACGACGTGCGCCGCGCCGAGCCGTACAGCATCTACCCCGATCTGGAATTCGACGTGGCGGTGCGCTATCACGGCGATGTCTACGACCGCTACCTCATCCGCCTGGACGAGATGGTGCAAAGCCTGCGCATCCTCAAGCAGGTGTTGCCCATCCTGGAAGAGACCAAGGGGCAGCCGTTCTTCTCCGGCAAGGCGGGGCAGTACAACCCGCGCGTGCCCGCCGGCGAAGCCTACGGGCGCGTGGAGAATCCCAAGGGCGAGCTGGGCTACTACCTGGTCTCGGACGGTGGGCAGAATCCCTGGCGCTACCACGTGCGGTCGCCAAGCTTCATCAACCTGACCGCGCTCAGCCAGATGTGCAAGGGCCACAAAGTGGCCGACGTGGTGGCCATCCTGGGCAGCATTGACATCGTGCTCGGCGAAGTGGATCGCTAGCGGGGCAAAGGAGCGAGAGCGTCTATGTACGGATCAGGTATTCTGCGTGGCCTGGGGGTTACGCTCAAGCACTTCATCAACACCTACCTGGAGGATATCCGCTGGGGTTTCCGGCGGCATGTCCCCGATGAAGCCTTCCCGCTGCGCCAGGGGTTGGAGACGCGCGGCATCTTCACCGTCGAATACCCCGACGAGAAGCTCGCCACGCCGGAGCGCTTCCGCTTCATCCCCTTCCTGGTGGTGGATAACTACGATCATCCAGAGCGGCCCGGCCACGACTGGTGCACCAGTTGCGGCATCTGCGCCAAGGTGTGTCCGCCGCAGTGCATCTGGATCGTGCGCGGCACCAATCCGGAGACGGGGCGGCCTGTGCCCGAACCGGCGGAGTTCTACATTGACATTGACATCTGCATGAACTGCGGGTTCTGCGCCGAGTTCTGCCCGTTCGACGCGATCAAGATGGATCACGACTACGAACTGGCCAGCTACGACCGCACGACTGCGCACATCTTCAACAAGCAGCGGCTGTCCAAGGAGTTCCGCTACTGGCAGTCCATCGCGCCTACCCGCGCCGCCGAGGAGGCCGAAGCGCGTGGCGGCTGGGAGCACAAGGACGTGCTCAAGCAACGTGAGCGCGAGGCGCGCGCCAAAGCGTCAGCGGGCGGCGAGGCTTAGCTTCACTTTCCGCGCAAGATAACAGGGGCGGTCCAACCACGACCGCCCCCTGTTGATTCAGCACTTCACATCCTCTGCGAGCACTCGTTTAGCGCAGGCTATCTGCAATGCGGATGAGAGTCTCCTGGGAGATTTCTCCCATCTCTACCAGCAACCCATAGCGAATGTCGTTTTTCTCCCAGAACAGCAGGCTTTCGGGCAGTGTATTGTCCCAGACAAGATCATCACCTACCTGTCGCCAACCGCCGCGCACATACTCACCAGCGACTCCGTCCACGGACACAGTTTCTACATTGGCTCCAGCCCCCACGTAGAATGTACTTTCGGACTTCGTCCCCTGCAACTGCAACAAGATCAGGGTAATCTGCCCGTCAGAATAAGTGACACTCACTCCGCCTGGATTGACTCCCGCAGAAACAATCTGCAGGCCAGCGGGCAGGTCCTGGGGGAGGCGAACGGCAAACCCCGCCACCTCGCTGGCGCGCTGCACATCGGACAGATCGCCCAGCGCTGGCTGCTCAACAGTTGGCTCCAGCGAGACCGGATTCTCGATGACATCCGTTTCCGACTGAGTGAAGAAGTGGAACACCTGCTGCGCCAGAGACCTGAACGGAACGGCGATCAAGAACACCACCACCACAGCAGAAACCATCGCTACCAACAGCCGCGAGAAAGAAAGACGACCATTGGTAGGGGAAGCATGGGTTGCCCAGGGAGCGTTGGCCATTCGCTCGTAGAAACGCTGGCTAGGATGCATCTGAATACGTTTGAACAAACGCAGCAGCGCAGTCTCATCACGGTTGAATTGACGGTTCATGCTCTGTCCTCCTCCTGTCGTTTTTGGACTTCAGTTTGCAGTCGTTGAATAATCCGTCGTAAGGTGACCGAGACAGTGTTTTCCGCCATTCCCAGGTGCGTCGCGATCCGCTTGACTTTCCAGCCCAACACATAGCGCAAGACAACGATCTCGCGCTGCTGCTCGCTCAGTGTCTGCACAACTACCTGTAACTGCTTCCATCGCTCGTTCTCGATAAGCCGTTGTTCGGGGCTGAGATCAGAGTCGGCCAGCTCGACATCTTCCAGCCAGATCACATCAGTCCTGCGTTGTTGGGCGCGAAGCCGGTCAATGATTTCGTTCCGTGCAATGGTCAGGAGCCACTTTATCGCGGCTTGCCTATCTCCCTCGAAATCATCGCGAGACCGCCACGCCTTAAGGAAAGTCTCGGCAGTCACATCTTCTACTTCCTGGCGCGGGCCACCCAGCACACCGTAGACATAGCGGAACACAAGGGGGTGAGTTGCCTCAAACAACTGCCTGAAGGCGGCCTCACTGCTGTATGGCTTTGCTTTGGCGCGTCCTCTGAGTTTTGCAGAAACATGTTCCACGACGGCCTCCCTGCAACTCATCTTCACTTCATAGAACGATGGCAGCCGCAAAATATGACAACTGCCCGCGAAAGCGGGCAGCCAAAGCAGCGGAGGCGCAACGGAGAGCGCCCCTCTTAGAAAGCGAGCTTGCGAGAGGAAAGAATGGTTTGTGCCAATGGCGTTTTGAGAAAACCTTCGGATACTCTGGCAGTTACGGATTGGGCCGCACCGTGTAGCCGTTGACGACGATCTCCGCTGGCAACTGCGTGAAACCGCCCTCGATGGCAATGGTCTCATAGTAGGGGACAATCACCGCCGGGCAGACCGCGCCCACCACCATCCCCCGCCAGATGCGCACGGTCAGGGTGTCGCCCTCAAGGGCCTGTTCGACGCGCACGTCTCCGCTGCAACCCGACGGCCAGTAGCCGCGCACGGCCAGCCGAAGCTGCATGGGGTAGGATTCCAGCACCAGCGCGTCCACGTCCTCGACGATCAGAAATTCCTTGGTCAGCATAGGCGGCGGCCCCAGCGTGGGGGTGATGGGCGTCGGTGGCTCGCTTCCGCTGGGCGGGACGACGGCGGTGCTCACGCCCAGGCATGACGAGAGCAGCAACAACAAAAACAGGAACACTTCGCGCATGGGTTCACCCTCCGCAACTTCACAGCCCTGCGAATCAGACGTTGTGCGTGGCGTGCGGGTTCCAGCAAGGCGCTAGAGCGTGTTGTGCACTTTTCGCCCTCATCCCCTGACCCCTTCTCCCGCGCGGCAGGCGAAGGGGCGACTTCCCCT
>DDBP01000319.1 GCA_002332795.1 Anaerolineales bacterium UBA2029
CGAGGCTGGGGGTGAGGTAAAGCGGAGCGCGGCAAAACTGCCTGACACATTTTGCACGCACCGCTTCACCGCATGCGGGTAGCGCCCTGGAGTCGGTGCTGTATAATCGCTGCTGAGAGTGGGGCGATCCACACGTCACTTGCGGGGGATGTCATGAACGTCCGAGCGGTGCGCTGGCCGGAGGAGCACGAAGCTATCCTGGATCACATCCGCCTGGCCTATGGCGCGGAAGAATACGAGCAGGTCGCGACCTGGTACGGTACGCAGCCGGGGTTCGACCCGGCCAATTGCCTGGTGATCGAGGGGGACGAGGAAGGCGAAATCGCGGCGCACGCCACCCTGGTGCCGCGGCAGTTGCAGATTGGCGAGAGCGTCCTGCCCACTGCCGAGATCAGCCTGCTGAGCGTGCTGGAACCCTATCAGGGGCGCGGTTACGAGGGGCTGTTGCTGGAAGCCCTGCATCAGCGCATGTCCGAGCAGGAGTACGCGCTCGGTCTCAGCTTTGGCGACCCCTGGTTGTTCGAGAGCTGGGGCTATGATTATGCGGTGGGCCTGTACCTGACCAACTTCGAATCGGAAATCGGCACCGAGCAGGCGCTGCGGGCGGGACAGTGGAGTCAGGAGCACAGCTACGAGCGGCGTATGGCGGATCGGCTGGGGGCGCGCAGCCGCGAAGTGACGGTGCGCCGCTTTTACAGCGACGACCTGCCCGCTGTGCAGGCACTCTATGCCCAGGAGAGCGCCCGCGGACATTACGTTTTCGCCCGCGACCAGGATACCTGGGTCTGGCAGATCGAACATCTATTGCGCAGCGGGCGCGGCGAAGCCGATGACTTCCTGGTGGCCGAAGTAGACGGACGGCTGGCGGCCTACGCGCGGCTGGTCTCGCAGGGGCCAGTCAACACCTTTCGCGACACGCAGGCGGCCCGCTTCAGCGTCATCGAGGCGGCGGGCGATCATCCAGACGCGGTCGAGGCGTTGCTGGCGCAGATCGGGCGGATGGCGCAGAGCTTCAACGTGGACCGCATCGGCCTGTTCGTGCACCCGCAGAGTGTCTTCATGCAGCACGCGCTGGTGCGCGGGGCACGGCTGCGCTTCTTCACGGGAGCGGGGTTGCTGCGCCTGCACAACCTGGCGCTGGCGCTGTACTTGCTGGAGCCGACGTTGGAGGCGCGTCGCCTGAACAGCCGCTTTGCCTCGCGTCCCTACCGGCTGATTGTCACCACCGAGCAGGAACAGGCAGAAGCCTTCCTGGGCATGGGCGAGCCGGAGATCGTCGAGCTGGAAGCGCCCTCTACGTCAATCGTGCGGCTGATGACGGGCTGGTACACCATAGACAACCTGACCATGGGCTATGCGGAACGGTATGCCGATCTGTTGCGCGTGCTGTTCCCCCGCCGCGACCCGAAGATCGGCCTGGCCGATTTGCTGTAGCGCTGCTCCGTTTGCAGATCACAGGAGAACACATGCCATGTCGCAGATCACAGTGCGCCAGGCGACCCTGGCCGATGCGGCCAGCATCTCGGCGTTGCACAATGCGACCATCTCCACCTGGCGACGACGCACGCCCGACGGGGAATGGGTGCCGGCGGAGTATGAGGAACTGACGCTGTTCGAGCGCTGGGTCAACGGCGGTCCCTGGGCCAGCGTCGAGATGTGCGCCGTGCACCTGGCGAACCTGCTGCGCGGCAGCGACGGCATCCCCCTGGTGGCCGAGATTGACGGGCAGGTAGGCGCTGAGGCCGAAGTTTTCATCGGGCGCGAGCCGGAACCGTTCGGCCACCATATCAACCTGTCTCGCCTGGTGGTGCACCCCGACTTCGCCGATGCCGGGCTGAGCAGCGCCCTGCTGACCTATATCGTGCAGATCGGGCAGGCCATTCGTTGCAAACGGATCACCGTCGCCGATGGCGAAGCCAACGCCGCGCTGTACGAACATCATCAATTCAGTCGGGCACATACCGGTCAGCGGATCGTGCTGCCCGCGCGGGAGGGGCGCGTCTTCTACCAGGCCAGCGATCTCAAGACGTTCGATCCGGCGCAGATTGACGGCTGGTACATGCCTCTGGGGCGTTATCAGAACGCCCGCGAGGAATGGGATCGCATGACCCCTGGCTTCTGGAACAGCGTGCCGGAGATCGTGGAGATTGAGACCGCCCGGCTGCATATTCTGGTCACCGGCCAGGAAGCCTACGCGCTGATGCAGCAGGATCGCGACGATCCACAGCGCGTGCACGCTTTCGTGTGGGCCAAGCGTCCGATCAAAGGCTTGCTGGTCATGACGCTATGTGACTGGGCGCTGCGGCACGACTACCGCGAGATCGTCTCGTTTGCCTGGGACTTCACTCTGCCGCTGCTGGAGATAGACTTCAAGCGCGAAGGTGCCCCCCAGTATCTGTATAGCCGGACGGTGTAGCAGAGGGCGCGGGCCAGGGAATTGGGCAGGCTCTTGTTGCTCTCTTGTTCTCCCAGTAAGGGGTGAACCGCCCAGGGTGCAGAGAGAAAGATATCAAAACTCTGTGCCTTGCTCTGTGACCGCTGTGCTCTCTGCGGTGAATTCTGCCCCAAA
>DDBP01000145.1 GCA_002332795.1 Anaerolineales bacterium UBA2029
CGGTCGAACTCGAACTCGGCGGCAAGAATCCGCAGATCGTGCTGCCCGACGCCAATCTTGAGCTGGCGCTCGAAGGGTTGCTCTTCGGCGCGTTCGGCACAGCGGGGCAGCGGTGCACGGCTACCAGCCGCCTGATCCTGCACGAGGCGATCTACGATCAGTTCATGGAGATGCTGGTGCGCCGCACCGAAGCGCTGGTGGTGGGCGATCCGCTCGACCCGCGCACGGATGTAGGCCCGGTGGTGGACGAAGCCGCGGGCCGCTCGATCATGAGCTATATCGAGATCGGCAAGCAGGAAGCGACCCTGATCACCGGCGGCGAACGGCTCACCGGTGGCCTGTACGACGGCGGCTTCTTCATCAAGCCGACCATCTTCGTCACCGAGCATGGCACGCGCATCAGCAAAGAGGAAATCTTCGGGCCGGTGCTCAGCGTGATCAAAGTGGACAGCTACGAGGAAGCCATCCGCGTGGCCAACGACGTGGAGTATGGACTGTCGTCGTCGGTGTATACGCGCGATGTCAACCTGGCCTTCCGCGCCATCGAAGACCTGGAGACGGGCATCACCTATATCAATGCGCCGACCATTGGCGCGGAGGTGCATCTGCCTTTCGGCGGTGTCAAGAACACGGGCAATGGCGGGCGCGAGGCGGGCACCAGTGCCATTGACGAGTTCACCGAGATCAAGACGGTCTTTGTGGACTACAGCAATCGCCTGCAGAAAGCGCAGATTCGCGAAGAGTAGCGGTCATCTGGCACCGCAGCGCCTGGCCCTCCGCGAGCAGCGGGGGGCTTTTTTGTGCCCGACAGCCGGCGTTACACCCCTATGCCCGTCCCGGCACCACACGGCGCAGGTCGCGTGGGAGAAGGCATGGAGGGGTGAGGGGCCACCCCGTGGCGAAGGGGCTGGCCGGTCGCGGGGGGATCGGTTACAATGCGCGGCCATCGGCATGGCATGTGGGAGCCTGACGGCATGAATCGCTCGCTGCTACGCAGTCCGCGCGCGTGGTTCGCGTTGATTCTGGTCGCCTATGCGCTCTATGCGGGCGCGTTCATCTTCAAGACCAGCGCCCTGGTGGAGCAGAGCAGCTACGTCCCCCAGACGAAGCGCTACTTCGTGCTCTTCGACGACATGATGATTTCCATGCGCTATGCGCGTCACCTGGCGGAAGGGCAGGGGCTGGTCTGGAACCCCGGCGGGCCGCGCGTGGAAGGCTTCACCAACCCGCTGTGGGTGGGCTATATGGCGATCTTCCACTGGCTGGGCATAGACGAAGCGCTGACCAGCCTGTGCGTTCAGGTCAGCGGGGCGCTGTTCATCCTCCTGACGCTGATCGTCGTCCGGCGGCTGGCCGATCTGCTCACGGGCGATCCCTGGGCAGGCGTGGGCGCGGCGATTTTCACGGGCTTCTACCTGCCGCTCAATACCTGGAGCCTGCAGGGGACGGAAGTCAGCGTCCTGGCGCTGGCGCTGACGGTCGTCGCCTGGTGGACGCTGCGGTTGCTGCGGGCAGGGCGCTTCAGCGCCGGGCCGTACCTGCTGCTGGGCGCGACGACCTGGGTGCGCCCGGACATGGCCGTGCCCTTCGCCGCGCTGGCGTTGTTCCTGGCGCTGCAGGATCGCCCGCATCGTGCCCGTCACGTTCTGCTCGCCCCGCTGATCCTGGCCGCGTTCCTGGTGCCCCAATTCCTGTGGCGGCGCTGGTACTTCGGCGAATGGCTGCCCAATACCTACACGTTGAAGATGGCGGGCTATCCGCTGGTCAAGCGCGTCACGCACGGCTACGAAATCGCCACGCGCTTCCTGGTGCACTGGGGGGCATTGCCGCTGGGCGTGCTGGTCTTCCGCCGCGACCGGTTCGTCCGGCTGCTGCTCTGGCTCTTCGCCGCGCAAATGCTGTACAGCATCTATGTGGGCGGCGATGCCTGGGAGCACTACGGCGGGGCCAACCGCTACCTGAGCGTGGCCATCCCGCTGTGGTTCGTGCTGCTGTGGGCGATGCTGCGCGCTGCGTATCATGCGCTTGCCCGCAGCGCTCGGACGCTGGCGCTGCCGCCCAAACCGGCGGCATTGCGAGCGGGTCTGCTGGTGAGCGGCCTTTACCTGCTGGTGACGTTCAACTACACCTACGGCACGGGAGCGCTCAAGGAGTGGCTGCTGCTCGAACCCTCGCTTTACGCAGGGGAGAACAAAGCCAAAGTGCAGCAGGCGCTGTTGCTGGAAGCGCTGACCACGCCGGACGCGACCATTGCCCTGGCCGGAGTGGGAATCGTGCCCTATTTCGCCGAACGTACCTACATTGACCTGCTGGGCAAGACCGATCCGGTCATTGCGCGCCTGCCCATGGATCAGACGATCATCCCGGAATTCAAGCCGGGACACATGAAATGGGACTACGCCTATTCGATCGGGACGCTCAAGCCCGACGTGGTGCTGGAACTGTGGGTGAAGCCGGAGGATGCGGGGCCGTATCTGGACGCCGACTATGAGATGATCTGGTTCCCGCCCAAGAAGGCCAACGTGTGGATGCGCAAGGGATCGCCGCGCATCCTGTGGGAGCGCATCTGGGGCGGGTAGCGCCTACGTGTGCCGCCCGAACAACGCCGCCGCTGCTTCTTCCGCCTCGCGGATGATCTGGCTGATGCGGTTGACGGCATCGCCGGCGTCCTGCAGGGCATTGGCCAGACGGTGCAGGGCCGGGAACACGTCGTTGTGCATCTCGGCGTAGAAGGCGCTGGCTCCGCGCCCGATCCACCCGCCGTATTCCAGTTCGTCCACACAGCGTTGCAGGCGCGCGATCAGCGCGTCTACGCCCTGGCTTTCCTGCTGGAACTCGTGGGCGATGGCGGCAAGTTCGTCGTAGTCGGCGCGGATGTGATCATTGGGCATGTGGGCATTCTCTCCCCAGGGTGCAGAACATGGCTCATCGGGCGTGGTTGTTGTGAGGAGCGCCGCGCGGTGGTACAGTGGGCGTGCTGGCACCTCCTCACTTCTTAGTGTACGCGAGAACGGGACACTACGCCAGCGATCGGAGATGCGAGCAAGGCTTTTTTCACCACAGAGCGCAGAGCGAACACACGGAAGGACATTCTCTGTATCTTCCTGGCGTCCTCTGCGTTCTCGGCGGTGAGGTTCTGCTGTGGCAAGGAAGAGGCGGATGGGCGACAAAGACGAGACCGAAGTCAAGCTCTACGTGGGCGACCTGGCTCCGCTGGCGGAACGCCTGGTAGCGGCGGGCGCAGTACTGGAACATCCGCGCACCTACGAGCATAATATTCGCTACGACACGCCCGCCGGCGACCTGAGCCGACAGTACATTGTGTTGCGCCTGCGCCGCGACACGCGCGCTCGCCTGACTTACAAAGGCCCGGCAAGCATCAGCGAGGGCATCATGTCGCGCTTCGAGGCCGAAGTGACGGTAGACGACTTCGAGACGATGGATGGCATCCTGCGGGCGCTGGGCTATGTGCCCTTTGTGATCTACGAGAAGTACCGTACCACGTACCGGCTTGGCGAAGTCGAAGTGGTGCTGGACGAGATGCCTTTCGGCAACTTCTGCGAGATCGAAGGGCCGCGCGCAGCCATCGTGGCGGCGCTGGAGGCGCTGGGATTGGCGGAGCATCCGCGCATCGGCACCAGTTACCTGGGCATGTTTGCCCAGCTCAAACAAATGCTGCATCTGCCTTTCCGCGACCTGACCTTCGCCAATTTCGCAGGCATTGTCATTCCGCCGGAGGTGTTCGACCGACTCACATAAACCGCTTTTGTGCGCAGTTTTGAACAGGTTATGAACAGGGGTTTACAAACTTAACGGAAGGCGCGTACAAACTTAACGCGCTGGATAACAATCGTGCAGAAAGGGGGCACTCTATGCTGGTTGGCGGTATCGAAGGGGGCGGGACGAAGTTCGTCTGCGCCATCGGCGACACGAGCGGGCAGGTGTTGCACCGCGAGCGCATCCCGACGACCACACCCGAAGAAACGCTGCGCCGCTCGGTGGAGTATTTCCAGGCGCAGCAGGCCGCGCGCGGCGAGAAGCTGGCGGCGATCGGCATTGCCTCGTTTGGGCCGGTTGACCTGAACCCGGCCTCGCCCCACTACGGCTTCATCACGCGCACGCCCAAACCCGGCTGGTCGTATGCTGACGTGGCCGGAGCCGTGCGACGGGCCTTCCCCGACCTGCCGGTGGGCTTCGACACCGATGTCAACGGGGCGGGGCTGGCCGAGCATCGCTGGGGCGCAGCGCGCGCATGGCAGACGTTCGTGTACATCACCGTGGGCACAGGCATTGGCGGCGGTGGCATGCACGAGGGGCGCACCCTGCGCGGCCTGATTCATCCGGAGATGGGGCACCTCCTGCTGCCCATTCGCGCCGACGATCCGCTGCAGCGCGGCGTCTGCCCGTTCCACGCCTACTGCTTTGAGGGGCTGGCGTCCGGGCCGTCTATCGAGAAGCGTTGGGGGCAGCGTGGCGAGACTCTGCCGCCCGACCACCCCGCGTGGGAACTGGAAGCGCATTATCTGGCGCACGCCATCATGGACATCATGGCCGTGCTGTCGCCGGAAGGGTTTGTGCTGGGCGGGAGCGTCATGCATCAGCGGCAATTGTTCCCGATGATCCGCGCCAAGGTAGCCGAACTGGCGAACGAGTACTTCGTACATCCGCGCCTGCAGAATCTGGACGAGTACATCGTCCCGCCAGGGTTGGGCGACGATGCGGGCGTATGTGGTGGCTTTGCCCTGGCGTTGGGGGCGTTGGAGGAGGCACAGCGTGTCTGAACACAGCGAGATTTTCCCCCGCGCGAGCGGGGTGTTGCTGCACCCGACTTCGTTACCCGGCCCCTATGGCATCGGCGACCTGGGCGCGTGGGCTTACCGCTTCGTGGACTGCCTGGCCGCTGCCGGGCAGAGCGTCTGGCAGGTGTTGCCGCTGGGACCGACGGGCTTCGGTGAGTCGCCCTATCAGGCGCTTTCCACCTTTGCGGGCAACACCAACCTGATCAGCCTCGACGGGCTGGTTGCCGACGGCTGGCTCACCGCCGACGAGCTGGCGGAGCGCCCCTACTTCTCACCCCGCAAGTGCGACTACGCCGCGGCCATTGCCTTCCGCGACGAGATGCTCTCGCTGGCCTACGATCGCTTCGTGCGCGATGGCGAGGCTGTCGCGGCCTGCGAAGCCTGGTGTCGGCATCCGGATCGCTGGTGGCTGGACGACTTCGCGCTGTTCATGGCGCTGAAAGAGTATCACGGGGGGCGGCCCTGGGTGGACTGGACGGAGAGCGAGGTCTTCCGGGAGAAGCAGGCGTTGGCCGCCGCCCGCAACATGCACGCCACGCGCATCGCCGAACACCGCTTCCGGCAGTGGGTGTTCTTCCGTCAGTGGGATGCGCTGCGCGCCTATGCCAACAGCAAGGGCATCCGCATCGTCGGCGACATCCCCATCTACGTGGCGCACGACAGCGCCGACGTGTGGGTCAACCCCGAACTGTTCGACCTGGACTTCTACGGACGGCCCAACTTCATCGCCGGTGTGCCGCCGGACTACTTCAGCGCGACCGGTCAGCGCTGGGGCAATCCCCTGTACCTGTGGGAGGAGCATCAGCGCACGGGCTACGCCTGGTGGATTCAGCGCGTGCGGGCCACCCTGCAGATGGTGGACATCGTGCGCATTGATCACTTCCGCGGTTTCGACCTGTACTACAAGATTCCCGCCGACCGTCCCACGGCGCAGGGCGGGCGCTGGGTCAACGGGCCGAAGATCGGTTTCTTCCGCGCCCTCAGCGCAGGCCTGGGCCGCGAACTGAATCAGTTGCCGATCATCGCCGAAGACCTGGGCGACGACCTGGGCGCGGCGATCGCGCTGCGCGATAGCCTGCATCTGCCGGGCATGGCCATCTTGCAGTTCGCCTTCAGTAGCTACGAAGGCGAGGAAAACCGTTTCCTGCCGCATCATCACGTGCCGAACATGGTGGTTTACACAGGCACGCACGACAACAACACCGTCTGGGGCTGGTGGACAAACGAGTCCAGCCCTGGCGAGCGCGAGCACCTGCGGCGCTACGTGGGCAAGGATCGCATAGACGAGCCGAACTGGGAATTGATCCAGATGGGCATGGCCTCGCCGGCGCATACCTTCGTCGTGCCGTTGCAGGACGTGTTGGGGCTGGGGGCCACAGCGCGCATGAACAAGCCGGGCGTCCCGGCGGGGCAGTGGCGCTGGCGCTGCCTGCCCGCCGACCTGCCGCAGCAGATCGAGGGGACGCCCTGGGAGCGTCTGGCCGCGCTGACGCGAGCGCACGGGCGGGCACAGGGCTAACCTGGGCGCCGGCCCCTGGCAGACGGTGATCACATTTTGGGCTGGTACATGGGAGCCGACAACGATGAGCCAGGTGATCGAAATCTCCGACGCGCGCCGATTGGCGCGGGGATGTTATGTCTGCGGGGCGCGGCTGTGGGACTGCACGGTGGACGGCTGTAAGCCGGGCCAGAACCGGGCCGGTGACGTGCTGCACTGCAAGGTCTGCAACACCGCCTATGTGGTGACCGGCAGGGCCGGGCAGGAAGCACATGGCAGGCAGTCGAGGGTACGCCCGAAATGAGCCAGACTGATCCCCTGATACAGGCCGTGTTTCGTCAGGGCAAATCGCCGGAACAGACGCGCCGCGAAGCCGACTACATCGAGATGCTGCTCGGCTTGACGGCTCCGGCGCACCTGCTGGACGTGCCCTGTGGCGCGGGACGGCTGGCGGTCGAACTGGCCGGGCGCGGTTACCAGATAACAGGCGTGGACAACGACGCGGCGTTGCTGGACGATGCCCGCCATAGCGCCGAGGGGCACGGCCTGAGCGCGGCGATCCGCCTTGAGCAGCGCGACATGCGCGATCTGCCGTGGCGCGGGACGTTCGACGGAGCGTACTGTTTTTGGGAGAGCTTCGGCTTCTTCGACGACGAAGGGAACCGCGCTTTTCTGAGCGCCGTCGCCGCTGCGCTGAAGCCGGGCGCGAAGTTCGTCTTCGATACGCACGTCGCCGAGACCCTGTTGCCACACCTGGGGCAGCGTCCCTGGGAGCGCGTCGGCGACGACTTGCTGGTGCTCGAAGAGCGCGACTACGACCCCGCAACGGCGCTGCTGCATCGGCGTTTAATCATCGTGGGGCAGGGGCGCACGGCGACCGTCGAGCTACCCATGCGGCTGTACACCTACCGCGAACTGCTGGCGCTGCTCGACGGGGCAGGTTTCACCGCGTGTGAAGGATATAGCTGGCTGAGCCTGGTACCGTTCATGATGGGCGCTCCCCGCCTGTTGATGGTGGCGGGGAAAGAATGAGACTTGCGAAGTCTGCCAGACTTCGGAAGTCCCCCGAAGGATTGGGTTAGTGGCTATCTGCACTGAGGAGCACCCATGACTGACTCCTTACAAGACGCCAAGAAGCGCTGGGAAGAGACCGTCCTCAAGCGCACGCTGGAACGCTCGCCAGAACGCAAACCGTCGTTCCAGACTTCGTCGGGGATCGAACTGGAGCGCGTCTACCTGCCGCCGGACGGCGATGCGCAAACCTACCTGGAGAAGCTCGGCTTCCCCGGCGAATATCCGTATACGCGGGGCGTGCAGCCAACCATGTACCGCGGGCGGCTGTGGACGATGCGGCAATACGCCGGCTATGCCACCGCCGAGGAGACCAACGCCCGCTACCGCTTCCTGCTCGACGCCGGGCAGACGGGCCTGAGCGTCGCCTTCGACCTGCCCACGCAGATCGG
>DDBP01000013.1 GCA_002332795.1 Anaerolineales bacterium UBA2029
CCGCGACACGGGCGGCGATCTCACCTACGCTGGCAGCGGGGGGCGCTCGGCGGAACTGAGCCGCAGCATGGTCATCGCGCTGGACGAGGCGCTGAGCGTCGCCCAGGCGCTCAACGAGCTGGCCATTGACACCGATCACCTGCTGGGTGTGATGACCGAGCGCGAAGTCGGCACGGCGGGCATCCTGACACAGTTCGGCATCACCAAAGCCGCCATCCGCGACTTCCTCACGTCCTCGGCCACCAGCGCCACCGTCATCCGCCGCACGGAGACGGAGATCAGCGCGGACATGGTCGCGGCGGCCAAAGCCGGGTCGTTGCAGGCAGTCTACTTCCGCGAAGACCTGCTGCGCGAACTGATTCAGATGCTCAGCCAGACGGTGCATCGGCACGTGATCCTGGTCGGGCCAGAGGGTGTGGGCAAGCGCACCCTGGCCTACAGCCTGGCCCTGCTCATCGCCGAGGGCAAGGGGCCGCAATCGCTGCGCAGCCTGGTACAGGTAGACGAGCGCGCCCTGCTCGATCAGCAGGAGAAGGCCGTTGACAGCGGCCTGCGGCGGGCCAAAGGCGGCATCCTGTTCATCCCACACCTGCACCGTTTCTTCGGTGGGCAGCTCAAAGCGGAGTTCTACAAGGCCACGCCGCTGCTGCAGAAAGCCTTCCTGGGCCAGGACCCGGTGATCATCGGCACCACGACCCAGGCCCTGTGGGACGAGCGGTTGCGCGGCATCAGCGCGATCGTCGAGAACGCGCAGGTGCTGCATGTGCCACCGGCGACTGTCGAGGAGACGATCGAGATTCTCAAGGTGCACGCGCCGCACATCGCCGCCGACTACAAGATCGTCGTCGAAGACAGCGCGCTGAAGACCGCTGCGACGCTGGCGCGGCGCTACCTCAGTGGGACGCCGCTGCCGCTCAGCGCCCAACACCTGCTGCACCGCGCGGCTTCCCTGGTGAGCCTCAACGATCAGACGCACCTGGCCTTCCGCCAGGAACTGGCCGACTCCGCCCTGGATGCCGAAGACGTGACGCTCGCCGCCGCGCAGATGACCGGCATTCCCGTCAGCAAGCTGGGGCAGGACGAGCGCACCAGGTATGCCAGCATGGTCGAGCACCTGCACGAACGCATCATCGGCCAGGACGAGGCGGTGATCGCGCTCAGCCGCGCGGTCAAGACGGCGCGCGTGGGCCTCAAAGACCCCAGGCGCCCCATTGGTTCGTTCCTCTTCCTGGGGCCGACGGGCGTCGGCAAGACCGAACTGGCCAAGGCGCTGGCCGAGTTCATGTTCGGCAGCGAAGACGCCATGCTGCAAATTGATATGTCCGAATATATGGACGAGAACACGGTCAGCCGCCTGATCGGCGCGCCGCCGGGTTACATCGGTTATGAGGGCGGCGGACAGCTCACCGACCGCGTGCGCGAACAGCCCTATATCGTGGTGGTCTTCGACGAGGTAGAGAAGGCCCATCGCCGCGTGCTGGACGTGTTGCTGCAGGTGATGGAAGAGGGTCGCCTGACCGACGGTCAGGGCAACGTGGCCAACTTCAGCGAGGCGGTGATCATCATGACCAGCAACGTCGGCGCACCGCTGCTGGAAACGACGGTGATTGACGAAGAGACGCGCGAGGCGGTGATGGAAGAAGTGCGCGCCGCCTTCCGCCCCGAATTCCTCAACCGCATAGACGAGATCGTGATCTTCCACCCGCTCAATGACGAGCACCTGGCGCAGATTCTCGACCTGCTGCTCGCCAAAGAGAACAAACTGGCGGCGGAGCGCGGCCTAGCCCTGCACTTCACCCCCGCCGCCAAACAATGGCTGCTGGCCCAGAACGATCACCCCGAATGGGGCGCGCGCCCGCTGCGCCGCATCATTCAGCGGCACGTGCGCGAGTCATTGGCCGATTACCTGCTCAAGGAGAATCCACAGCCGGGCACAGCGGTGACCATTGACGCCGCCCCTTCCGGCGCGGGCCTGTCCTTCACTGTGATGAGTCAGGAGTCAGGAGTCAGGAGTTCAGAGTAAGCAGAAGGGAGCGAGTAGCGCCCTTGCTCCAGGCTCTGGCCTCAAGACTCCAGACTCCAAACTCCGGACTCTCCTCTCACTTCCCGCTGCCGAATTGCATGGGCGTCGGCGAGGCCAGGAACGGCAGCGGCGTCCAGGTGGGGATCAGCGTGGGCACGACGCCCGGCGCGCCCAGCCATTCGCGCCAGGCCCGCTCCAGTTCGAGCACGCTCTGACCGGTAGCCGTCTCGATGGCTTCGGTGAAGGGCATGTTCTGCACCAGCAAGTCCATGATCTGCCGGTGTATGGCAATCCCCCATTGCCGGTCGAGATACTCGAAGAACTTGTAGCCCAGGTAATAACCGTGCAGCGCGTTCCTGCCGAAGGTCACCGGCCCCTCGCCCTGCAACAGCACCGGCAGGTCACCACGCCGCACCAGGTCGGCCACGTAATCGGTCGCCACCCGATGCACGTCATCGAGCTGATAGAACGAAGCGTCGCCCTCGATGAACCAGCCGGGGGTGAAGACCGTGCGCCCGGCCAGGAATTCGCGCTGATAGAGATGCTCGATCTCGTGCAGCACTGTGCCATAGGCCAGCTCTTCCTCGGTGCCGTAGATCACCTGCACGGTGCCGCCCCATTCGTCGCTGGTCACGCCCACGCGCACGATGCCCAGACCCGTGGTGTCCTGGTGACCGATCTGCCATTCCAGCCAGGTTTCCATGTCGCCGAACAGGATCACGCGCGGGCGGTAGGGCAACGCCTGTCCCCAGCCGTCCAGATATTTCTGGCGCTGCGCGTCCATGGCCGCGGCCACCAGGTCGCCCATCTCATCCGACAGGCCATTGGCGAAGACGATCACCTCGTCCGTCTCGGTGCGCTGCCAGGGCCGCGAGGTGTCGGCGTATTCGGCGTAGCCCTCGTCGGTGACGAATTCGTTGCCCGCCGCGTCGCGCAGCCGCCAGCGATAGTAGACGCCCACCCAGGGCGGCACAGCGGTAGATTGGGTCGGCTCCCATGTCGCGGTGATCAGACCGGTGTTCGGGTCAATCTCACCGGTAGCGCGGCGCACGCTGATCGGCTCTTTGGCCCGCGTGTGGGGGCGATGCATCCACTCCACGCGCGCGCTGACGATCTCCCCGCCGCTGCTCGTCGCCCGCAGGGTGAAGACGAAGCCCTGCGGATAGCGGCTGGTGAAATCCATCTGCTCGACCGTCCATTCGGCAGTGTTGGCACCGGCCTGCGCAACGGCTGCCAGAGCGGGCGCATCCGCCTCGTCGGCGCGGGCGGGCGTAATCAGGGCATTGGCTCCCAGCAACGCCAGGGCCATCAGCAGCAGGGGCAAGGTCACAGCCAGAGCACGTCGTTTCATGGGGCATCACTCCGCGTGAGTTGTGAGTCTGGAGTTGGGAGTTCGGAGTCCATAAGAGACCGTTTGACAACTTCACCCCCTGGCCCTCTTTCCAAACATGGTGCAAGGGCGAACAGGGCTGGAGCAAGCGTTTAAGGTTGGCTCGCCTGGTT
>DDBP01000318.1 GCA_002332795.1 Anaerolineales bacterium UBA2029
TCTAGCCCTGTCCGCCCCTTCGCCCGCCGCGCAGGAGAAGAGGTCGGGGGATGAGGGCGAAAAGCGCGCAACACGCTCTAGAGCAAATCGGGAATCTGCTCCGGATGTTCGGCGACCTTCACCCCCGCCGCCTGCAACGCCGCGATCTTCTCCGCAGCCGTGCCGCTACCCCCTTCGACAATGGCTCCCGCGTGCCCCATGCGCTTGCCGGGGGGCGCGGTCTGCCCGGCGATGAAAGCGACTACGGGCTTGGTCATGTAGGAGGCGATGAAGTGCGCTGCCTTCTCCTCCTCGGTGCCGCCGATCTCGCCAATCAGCACCACCTTCTCGGTCTGCGGATCGTCCTCGAACATCTGCAACACGTCAATGAAACTGGTGCCGTTGATCGGATCGCCGCCGATGCCCACGCACGTGCTCTGCCCGATGCCGCGCTGCGTCAGGGCATAGACCACCTCGTAGGTCAGCGTGCCACTGCGGGAGACCACCCCCACGCTACCGGGCATGGCAATGTGACCGGGCATGATGCCAACCTTGGCCTGCCCTGGCGTCAGCAGACCAGGGCAGTTAGGCCCAATCAGGCGGCTTCTGCTCTGATCGAGGCGGGCACGCACCTGCATCATATCGCGGACGGGGATGCCCTCGGTGATGCAGACGATCAGCTCGATTCCGGCATCAATGGCTTCGTAGATGGCGTCGGCAGCGAAGGCCGCCGGCACATAGATCACGCTGGTGTTGGCTCCTGTCGCCTCGCGGGCTGCCTTCACCGTGTCGAAAACCGGCTTGCCCAGCACCCATTCGCCACCCTTGCCCGGCGTGACTCCCCCCACGACGTTCGTGCCGTATTCGATCATCTGCTCGGTGTGGAACAGCCCCTCGCGTCCGGTGATGCCCTGCACCAGCAAACGGGTGTTGCTGTCAACCAGAATAGCCATGTTGTCCCCTCACCCTCATGCACCCTGGGCGGCCAGCACTGCCTTCTGAGCGGCTTCGGCCAGGGTCTTCGCCGTCACCATGTGGGGAATGCGCGCCTGTTCCAGCAATGCGCGGCCCTCATCCTCGTTGGTGCCCACCAGACGCACCACCATCGGTAGATCAACTTTCACCTCGGCCAGAGCGGCCAGGATGCCCCGCGCCACCTCGTCGCAGCGCGTGATCCCCCCGAAGATGTTCAGCAGAACCGCCTTCACGTTCGGGTCGGAGAGGATGATGCGCAAGGCCATCGCCACCGTCTCCGCCTTGGCTCCACCTCCGATATCCAGAAAGTTGGCCGGTTCGCCGCCGAAGAGCTTGGTCATGTCCATGGTCGCCATCGCCAGGCCCGCCCCATTGACCATGCAGCCGATGGTGCCGTCCAGCTTGATGTAGCTCAAACCGGCAGCGCGGGCACGGGTCTCGGCTTCGGGTTCGGCGCTGGTATCGCGCATTTCGGCCAGATCGGGGTGACGGAACAGGGCGTTGTCGTCAATGGACATCTTGCCATCCACGGCCAGCAATTGCCCTTCCCCGTCAATGACCAAGGGGTTGATCTCGGCCAGCGTTGCGTCGCTCTCGACGTAGCAGCGATAGAGCGCCTGCGCGATCTTCATGAACGGCTTCCACAGGTCGCGCGGCAGCTCGATCCCATAGGCCAGGTTGCGCACCTGATAGTCGCGCAGGCCCAGGAACGGGTCAATGTGCTCGCGGATAATCTTCTCCGGCGCGATCCGGTTGACCTCTTCGATGTCCATGCCCCCTTCGGCGCTGGCCATGATCACCGGTTTGCGGGCAGCCCGATCGTTGGTAATGCCCAGATAGATCTCCTTCTGGATGACAGAGGCCGGGTCTACCAGCACCTTCAGTACCTTGTGCCCCTTGATCTCCATGCCCAGGATGGCGTCGGCGTGACGTTCTGCCTCTTCGGGCGTCTGCGCCAGCCGGACGCCACCCGCCTTGCCACGCCCACCGGTCAGCACCTGCGCTTTGACGACCACCGGGCCGTTCAGTTCCTTGGCGATTTCATAGGCTTGCTGGGGAGAATGAGCCACCCTACCCTGGGGGATGGGAATGCCAAACTCAGCAAAACGCAGTTTCGATTGATACTCGTGCAGGTTCACTCATCTGCCTCCGCAAATAGCACTTCACCCACATCACAGGGGAGAGCTGCCCGATATGTTGGATGCACCGACATGCCCGCCGGTTGACTCGATCAGCCAGCCCCTGGCACCACAAAACCGAAGGTGCTGCCTTTGCCCTCTTCGCTGCTGAAGAAGAACTCGCCGCCCATCAACTCGATCAGCCCCCTGGCAATCGGCAACCCCAGACCATGCCCTTTGAACGAGCGCACATGTTCGTTGTCGGCACGCCAGAACAGCTCGCCCACATGTTGCTGCTCTTCCGCGCTCATGCCAATGCCGGTGTCAATGACCGACACCTTCAGTTTGCCATCCACTTCCTCGGCGCGCACCGTGATCGTCCCGCCGTCGGGCGTGTACTGCAGGGCGTTCGTCACCAGCTTGGTCAACGCCAGGGCCAGACGCTCGGCATCTACATTGAGCAACGGCAAACCCGCTGGCGTCTCAAAGACCAGAGTATGACTGTGCGCCGCGGCCAGGGGAGCAGTTGCCTTCTCTACCTGCAGAGCAATGTTCTTATACAGGTCCATCTTGGGTTCCAGGCGCAGCCGCCCAGAACGAAGCTTGCTGATGTCGCTGATGTCGCTGACCAGTTGTTCCATGCGGGCCACGTTGGAGCGGATGGTCTCCACGAACTGAGTCTGCATCTCGTTCAGTTCGCCGACCACATTCTTGGCCAGCATATCGCTGTAGCCTTTGATACTGGTCAGCGGGATGCGAATTTCATGCACCATCAGCGAAGCAAAACGGGCGTTCTCCTGGATCAGCTCGTCTATACGGCGACGCAGCGCCTCGGCTTCCTCGCCCTCACCGCGACGGGCGGCGGCCTCCAGCAGTTGCTCCACCTCCGCCAGTGCTTCGCTCACCTCAGCAGGGGCCGATGACCGCAGCGACTTGATCAGCGCGCGCGCCTGCTGCAAAGGATTTTGTTCTTCGCCAGCCATAGCCGTCCTTTCTCACAAGACTCTCTTTCTGTCCGCCCCACCCCAGAGATGTGCCTCTCTGTTCCTTTCCCCCATTGGCTAAGAATACTCTTCGTCAAACAAAACTGCCACCATAAGGCAGCAGTATCGGCCCAACTCGCCGACAACAAAACGCCCCGCTGCATCAGGCAGGCGGGGCGCAACATGGCACAACAATCAGGCCGTCATTTCTTGCGGCGGCGCTGATAGAGAAAGGTGTACAGGGGCAGCAAGGCCGACTGCGCCGTATCCAGCACGGCATCGGAGGCGCGGCGGGCTAGGTAGCGTGCCCGCCCCACCGAAAACAGGCTGTGTGCCGTGCTGATCTCGCCCGCGCCCACCTGCACCACTGCCGAGGCCCAGGTGAGGCCCGCCCCAAAGGCGCACATGGCGACCAGGTCACCGTCCTTCAGACGCCCTTCCTCGAAGGCTTCGACCATCGCCAGCGGCACCGACGCCGCGGACGTATTGCCGTAGCGATCCAGGTTGATGTAGAACTTGTCCAACGGGACGCGCATCTGCCGCGCCGCTGCTTCGATGATGCGAGCGTTGGCCTGATGCGGGATGAAGAGATCAATGTCGTCCGGCGTCAGGCCCGCCTGATAGATCACCCGTTTGAGCGAACTGGCCAGTGTTCGCACCGCAAACTTGAAGACTTCCGGCCCGTCCATGCGCAGATATTGCCGCCGCTCGTCAATGGTTCGCTGCGAGATAGGCGACGCCGATCCGCCATCGGGCACGTAGAGGAACATCGCGCCGGAGCCATCCGATCCCAACTCAAACGAGAGCAGGCCGCCGGGTTCGTCGCTGACCTCGACGACTGTAGCCGCCGCCGCGTCGCCAAACAGCACGCAGGTCGTGCGGTCGGTGAAGTCCAGGGCAAAGGAAATGATCTCCACCCCCACCACCAACACGCGGTTGTATGCGCCGGAGATGATGTACTGGCTGGCCGCCGTCAACGCATAGACCCACCCCGAACACCCGGCTACCAGGGTGAACGCGCCACATTCCGCGCCGAGCATATCCTGCACCTGGCTGGCGACAGAGGGCAACAGATAGTCTGGCGAAGAGGTTGCGACAATGATCAGGTCGAGGTCTTTGGGCGAAAGTCCGGCCACCCGCAACGCCTCTCGCGAGGCGGCGACCGCCATGCTGGAGGTGGTGTCGTTTTCGGTGCGAATGCGTCGCTCTTTGATGCCAGTGCGCGTGGTGATCCACTCGTCGCTGGTGTCCACCATCCGCGCCAGGTCGTCGTTGGTCAGCACCCGCGATGGCACATATTTGCCCCAACCGGTAATCTTGGCATAACGCTGATTGATCACTGCGCTACCCTCCCCCAGGACCTTGTTCAAGCAGTGATGGCTCGCCGGTTGCGCCGGTTGCCCAGCGCGTCATACACCGAGCGCGTCGCCAGGATGACCACCCCCGCGGTGAGCGTCGCGCCGCCAATGCCAGCCGCCACCCGCGTGCGCAATGGCAGGCGCTGCACACGCCCCCACAACGAAACCGGCTGTTGCTTTTCGGCGTGCAGCAGACGCTGCCGAAGTTCCGCCACAAACTGTTCCGACGGCGTCACCGGCGGCATGGCCCGCTCGATGCGCTCAGCCAGCGCCAGCAACGTCTCCAGTTCGGTCTCCCCCGACCGCGCACAGGCAGCGCGCATCTGCTCGCTGGCAGGGCTACCTACTACCAGCGCGTCAGCATGGGCCATCAGCAGGTTACGCTGCCAGCGTTGTGATGGTCTGCGGAACAACGATGATAGCGACGACAAGTGCATGTCTTTCCCTCTCCCTCAAACCCACAATTCGGCGGCAGGCTTTTGCCAGTGCGCTCCGCCCGCCGGTGTCAGCTACGCGATTCGCTCTCCCGATCCTCCAACCCGCCCCGCAAGGCCAACAGGGTGCGATGGTAGAGCGACTTGATCGCCCCCTCAGTGCGGTTCATGATCGCCCCGATCTCAGCATTGGACAGGTGCTCCACGAACTTGAGCACCAGGAGCTGCTGCCGTTCGGGCGGCAAGGCGCGGATCAGTTCCAGCAATTGCGCTTCTTCTTCGCTGGACTCCGTGACCGCCTCAGGCGCTTCGGGCGTTTCGCCATCGAGCATGAAATCGTCCAGCGGCACGATCCTGCGCCGGCTGCGGTCACGGTGCCAGTTTGCTACCTGATTGTGCGCGATGCGATACAGCCAGGCCGAAAACGGCACACCGCGATCGGTGTAACGATCAATGTGAGCCAGCGCCTTGAAGAACACGCGCGACGTCAGGTCCTCGGCATCCTGGTGATTGCCCGTGCGATAGTACACGTAGTTGTAGATGCGATTGACGTAGCGCGAATACAGCTCGCCAAACGCCGCGCGGTCTTCCCTGGCCCAGGCCACCAGTTGCAGGTCATCCGCACTGGCGTAGTCACGCCCGTTTGGGTCTTGTGGCTCAGTCATGCGTACTAACACCTCGCCCTGGCAAAGGTTACGCGCAGCGGGCACTGTGACAGAGGTAGTTTTGCAGAGATACAGATTGTGCGCAGCGGGGAGTATACCAGGCAACCCCCTGGCTCACTAGAGCGTGTTATGCACT
>DDBP01000039.1 GCA_002332795.1 Anaerolineales bacterium UBA2029
CCCCTCTCCGCGTCGGAGAGGAGGCAGGGAGGCGCGTTAGCGCCGAGCGGGGGTGAGGTAAAGTTGGGGGCAGCTTCCTGTCCGAGATGCGCTCAATGGCTGTCCGCTGCGGCAGTCCGTCTGGCAGGGCTACTTGCCCCCGTCTACCGGCAGCACCTGCCCGGTGATCCAGCCCGCGTAGTCCGACGCCAGGAACAGCACAGCATAGGCGATATCCTCCGGTGTGCCCAGGCGCTTGAGCGCAATGGCGTTGAGCAGGGCGCGTTGCCCTTCCTCCCCATAGGACTGCCACTGCCGCTCGGTGGTTGGGTTACAGCGGACGAAGCCCGGCGCAACGCTGTTGACGGTGATCTGCCAGGGGCCGAGTTCGTGGGCAAGCTGCCGGGTGAGGTTGATCAGCGCGGCCTTGGCGGCGGCGTAAGCCTGAATGCCGGTCAGGCTCACGCCCAACCCCGCGCCGCTGGAGATGTTCACAATGCGCCCCCAGCCTGCTGCCTTCATGCCGGGGACGACCGCCTGGCAGCAGTAGAACGCGCCAGTGACGTTCACGTCCAGGATCGCCTGCCAGTCGGCGGGTGAGACTTCTTCCAGGGGACGTCCCACCTGCCCCAACACGCCGCCCGCGTTGTTGACCAGAATGTCTACGCGCCCGCTGTCCTGGCTCGCCTCCGCGGCGAAGGCGAAGACCTGATCGCGATCGGTGATGTCCACGGTGCGCACTTCGCAATGCCCGCCTGCCTCGACGCACAGGCGACGTGTCTCGGCCAGTTCGTCGGGCAACACGTCGCACGCCCACACCTGCGCCCCACGCCGGGCCAGTTCCAGGCTGATCTGCCGACCGAAGCCGTGCGCCGCGCCGGTGACCAGCGCCGTCTTGCCGCTGAATTCGATGTGCATGGCACTCTCCTGAATGAGGTGATCAGTGATCAGTTTTCAGGGGACAGTGATCGGTTGCACCGACAGCCGGCCCCGCTCACTGATACGGATCGCCACCATCCAACCACTGACGACTGACTACCGACTACTGATCACTGATCACTGACAACTGATCACTGACAACTGTTCACTGACAACTGATCACTGTCTACTGCAAGCCATACAGATCGCTGAACTTGCCCCGCAGATAGGCCAGATACGGTTCGACGTGCAGCGGGCGTCCGGTGCAGCGTTGCAGGATTTCGTCCGCGCTGTAGGCGCGCCCGTGCCGGTAGAAGTGTTCGGTCAGCCAGCCGAGCAGCGGCGCGTAGTCCCCGGCGGTCAGCGCGTCGTCCAGGCCAGACACCTGCTGGCGGGCGGCATCCAGCAGTTGGGCGGACATGACGTTGCCCACCGTGTAACCGGGGAACGAGCCAAAGCTCCCGCCCGACCAGTGCACGTCCTGCAAAGGCCCCTGGCTGTCGGTCTCCGGCACCACGCCCAGATATTCCTTCATCTTCGCCCGCCACACTTCCGGCAGATCGCTGACGCGCAGGCTGCCATCGAGCAGCCCCATCTCGATCTCCACGCGCAGCATGATATGCAGGTTGTACGTCACCTCGTCGGCCTCGACGCGGATCAGGCTGGGCCGCACGCGGTTGACCGCGCGATAGAACAGATCGGCATCGGCATCGGCGAGCTGTTCGGGGAAGACTTCGCGTAGCCGCCCAAAGTGCGCGCCCCAGAAGGCCCGGCTGCGCCCAATCAGGTTTTCCCACAGGCGCGACGACGCCTCGTGCGCCCCGTAGCTGGTGCCACCGACCGCATACTGCCCCAGAAAGTCGGTGGTGAGGGCTGTCCGCGTCAGCGCCGGATCGACGTTCTGCTCGTAGAGGGCATGCCCGGCCTCGTGCAGCGTGCCGAAGAAGGCCATCGGCCAGTAATGCAGGTCGTAGCGGGTGGTGATGCGCACGTCATGGCGCGTGAAGGAGATTTCGAAAGGATGCGGGGCGACGTCCAGCCGTCCGCGCTCCAGGTCATAGCCGATGCGCTGCGCCATCTCCAGGGCGAACGCCCGTTGCCGGTCGAGCGGGTATTCGCGCGCCCACAGGTCTTTTTCCAGCGGGCGGTCGTGCGCCACGATCTGTTCCAGCAGAGGCAGCAGCCCGGCCTTGAGCGCGTCGAACAGGGCCTGCAGTTTGGCCGCGGTCATGCTCGGCTCGTATTCGAAGACCAGGGCGTCGAAGGGGTGTTCTTCATAGCCGATGGCCTCGGCCTGCTCTCTGGCCAGGTCGAGCATCTGTTGCAGGTAGGGGGCGAAGCGGGCGAAGTCGTTGTGTTGCTTGGCCTCGTGCCACACCTGCTCGGAGATCGGCGCGAGCGTCGCCCGGCGGGCGAGCAGGTCGGCGGGGATGCGCCGCACGATCTCGTAATACTGGCGCGTCTGCTGCACCGCGCGCACGCGGTAGGAATCCGGGTCTTCGCCGGCGATCTCTTTTTCAGCCGCGTCGAGCAGGCGGGCGGTCGTCTCGCTGGTGAAGTGTTCGCGGGCCAGCCGCGAGACAGTGGCAAGCTGATAGCCGCGCGTCTGCGACCCGCCGGGCGGCATTTGCGTGCGGGTGTCCCATTTGAGGATGTTCAGCACGTTCAACAGATCGTTGAGCGCGGCGATGTGTTCCTGCAAAGCGTCATAGGCGGTCATGGGTCTCTCCTGCAGATCAAGCCTGTGCCAGAACCTCGTTGAGCGCGTCGAGCGTCGCCAGCGATTGCGGGCGGCGCCCCTCCTCGATCTCGTGAATCAGGGCGATCAGGCGGGCCGTCAGCGGCGTGCGCATGCCTGCCTCGGCTCCCAGTGTCACAATTGGCCCCAGTTGGGCGTCTACTTCGGTGCGTCGCCTGCGCACGGCCAGGTCGCGCCAGATGCCGCTATGCGTCTTGGCCGACGCCCGGTTGAAGGCGACCATCTCGTCCAGCGAGCGCGACGACACCTCCGGCTCCACTCCAGGCAGAAACGCGCGCGGGTCGAAGCCATCGAAGCCCTCCGGCGTGATGCCACGCGCTGTCGCCACGCTCAATACCTCGCGGGCCAGAGCGACGAACAGATCGCGATAGCGGGGCATCGCCAGCGCATCGGCGATGGACTCGTTGGTCAGCGCGGTAGCGAACAGTTGGGCACCATAGGCCAGCTTGCCCCACAGATAGCCCCAGATGTTCGTCGTCATCGTCGCCCGGTCGTCGAAGTCGCACAGCGTCTCATGCAACGCCTGCAGGCGCGGGGTGATCCACCCGTCCAGCTCGCCGATCACCACTGCTGCCCGGTTGCCGCGCTGAATCACGCCCGGCTCCAGGTAGTCCGCGCCGAAGTTGACGAATGCGCCGATGGTGCGCGCCTCGCCGACGAGGCTGGCGATCACCAGTTCGTTCAGCCCGTTCTGGATCGAGACCACATAGCCGTCATCGGCCAGGTGCGGGGCCAGGGCGCGCGTTGCCTCGGCGGTGTGATGGGCCTTGACGCACAGCAAAATCACTGGCCAGGTGCCACGCAGCGCGTCTGGCGTGAAGGCTCGCGCCGGCACAGTGAACTCGTCCACCGGGCCGGTCAGGCGCAGCCCGGCAGTGTTCATGGCCGCCACGTGATCGGCGGCGCTGTCCACCAGGGTCACGTCGTGTCCGGCGCGGATCAGGTAAGCGCCGATGGTGCCGCCCATCGCCCCCGCGCCCCAGATCAGCAGTCTCATGGCCGTCCCCATCCATTGACCAGCAGGTCGCGCGTCTCCTCTACGGCTACCCGCCAGATGGCGAGCATGTCCTCGTCGGAGCGCTCGTACCGCCCGCCGTAGTTGCCGTCGCCCAGGTAGTCGCGCAGTGCGCGCGGTGCCAGCAGGCGTGCCCGCTCGATCTCGATCATCGGCTTTTGCTCGCGCAGGACGCTCACGCCAGCCAGCCGCGTCCAGGGGAAGTTCTCCATCCACGAGGCGTGCGAGGCGACCGGATCGATCTCCAGCACTTTGGCCCAGGTGCGCGGCGCGTTCCACCAGTTGTGAAATTTCACCCTCACGTGCGGGTGATCGGCCATCCACTCGCCTGCCAGGGCCTGCGCGGGGACGTTGCCGCCGTGCCCGTTGACGATCAGGATGCGGCGGAAGCCCTGTTCGGCCAGGCTGTCCAGCACGTCGCGCACGACGCGCAGATAGGTCTCCACGCGCAGCGATACCGTGCCCGGATAGGCGCGGAAGTAGGGCGTGATGCCGTAGTGCAGCACGGGGAACACCGGCACGCCCAGCGGCTCGGCGGCTTCCAGGGCCACGCGCTCTGCCAGGATGCTATCGGTGCTCAGGCTCAGGTAGGCATGCTGTTCGGTGCAGCCCAGCGGCAGGACGCAGCGATCGTCGTTTTGCAGATACGCTTCCACCTGCGACCAGTTCATATCGGTAATGCGCATCGTCTCCCCCTTCTAGGTGATGGCCCGAATCTTGCCACCGTCCACGCGCAGCGTCGCGCCGGTGATATAGGACGCGACCGGCGAAAGCAGAAACGCCGCCGCCGCCCCGTACTCGTCAATCGTCCCCAGGCGACCCAGCGGGATAGTCGCCACGCTCTGCGCGCGCACTTCCTCGACGCTCACACCGAGCTTCTCCGCCTTGATACGGTCGAGTTGTGCCACGCGCTCGGTATCTATGCGCCCTGGAATGAGCGTGTTGGCGCGGATGCCTTTGGGGGCCAGTTCGTCGGCCAGCGATTTGATCAGCGCGGCCACGCCCGCCCGCATGACGTTCGACAGGATCAGCCGCTCGATCGGCTCGATCACCGACGACGAGGTGCTGGCGACAATGGCCGCGCCCGCGCCCATGTGTGGTAGCGCCGCGCGAATCAGGCGGATGGCGCTCATCAACGTCAGCTCGAAGGCGGCCTGCCATTGCGCGTCGTTCACTTCCTGGAAAGAACCGGCGGGCGGCCCACCGGCGTTAATGAAAAGGGCATCCACGCGCCCCCAGGTCTGCACGGTCCTGTCTACCCACGCCTGGATCGCCGCCGGATCGCGCACGTCGCAGACGCTGGCGAGCACTTCTGCGCCGGTTTCGTTCACCAGCCGTTTCGCCGCCGCCTCGATCTCGTCGGGCAGGTGACTGCAGATGGACACTTTCGCGCCCTCGCGAGCCAGTGCGCGCGCCGTGCCATAGCCGAGACCCTGCCCGGCAGCGGCCACCAGCGCCACTTTGTCTTTCAGTCCCAGGTCCATGTGTGTCGCTCCTCAATGGTTTTGAGTCGTGAGTTTCGAGTTGAGAGTCCAGAGTGTGTCAATGCGCTTTTCCCCTCATCCCCCGGCCCTTTCTCCCACGCAAGGCGGGGAACACCTGTGCGAGGTCTGGTAAGTCCCCTCGCCCCGCCCGCGAGGGAGAGGGGATTGAGGGGTGAGGGGAAAATACTGCGCGAAAGAGGGTCAATCACCTTCACTGGAAGCGGCGTCTGGTGATAGGGGAACGGCGTGCCGGGTGGCGTCATATAGTAGCGGCTGCGCCCCCAACCAGCGCCCATCGTCGGCGATCAGATGATGAACCATGCCGTGCGCATGTAGCCGCCAGCTTTCGCGCGGGGAGTCTGGTACATATTCCCAGTGCACAATGCCTGTGTTGTGCGTCCAGACCTCAACACGCCGCTGTGCTCCAACGTTGAAGGCGTAGTCGAAGGTGGCATCAATGACGCCGCCGTGACACACCACGACTACGGTCGTCTCCGGCTCCGTCCGGGCGTAACGAGCCAGCATGTCGTCTAGAAAGGTGCCCACGCGCACGCGAAACAGAATCCAGCTTTCGCCGGACTCGCTGATGCGGGTGTATGGCCGTTCGGTGCCCCAGAATTCGGCATAGTAGATGGGCATGGCCTCGGCAGGGATGGGACGGCCATCGGCATAGCAGTTGCCGAACTCGCGCAGCCGGTCGTCGGGCACGGCGGGTATACCGGTCGCCTCAGTGATGAAGGCTGCTGTTTCCAACGCACGGGCCATGGTGCTGGTGTACAGCGCGTTGATGCGCACGTTGTGGGCCATCCAGTGCGCCAGCCGCCGGGCCTGCTCTTGCCCCAGGGGGGTCAATCCCACGTCCACGTAGCCGCCGTCCCAGTCGGGCAGGTTAACGTAGCTCTGAGCGTGCCGCACAAGTAGTAGGTGCATGGTCGTTTCTCCTGGGTTCTCCGAGCGGGCAGGCTAGGGCTGGATCGGGCGCTTTTCTCCCAGAAATTTCACCCATACCTGGCGCTGACGCGGACCATCGAACTCGGCCAGATAGACTCCTTGCCAGCGGCCAAGCTGCAAATGACCGTCCTCAACGAAGATCGCCGCATCCGCGCCGACCAGCGTGGCCTTAATATGAGCGGGGGAATTGCCTTCGCCGTGCCGATGACGGGGGTCGGGCGGCGCGATGTGCCCGTCCATGGTCAGCAGGATGTCGCGCTGTACGTCCGGATCCCAGTTTTCGTTGAGGGTCAGGCCGGCGGTCGTGTGCGGGCAGAACAGATACACAACGCCGTCCAGCCCTCCCAGCCGGGCGACCGCTTCCTGCACTTGTCCAGTGATGTCTACCAGTTCCGTAGAACGATTGGTGCGAATGCTCAGACGTTCCATATTCCCCCTCATGGTTTCAGCGTCCGGTGTTCTCATTATACCTGCACGATGCCTGGCGACAGTGTCCTGTCACAGCAACGAAAAAGCCGCCCCCGCTGCTGCGAAGACGGCCTCATTGACGGCTTTGCCGGTCATTCGGCAGCGTTCACACGCGCCAGTTCGCCCTGGATGATCTGATCGAAAACATCGAACGGTTGCGCCCCGATAGCATACACGACGCCGTTGATGACAAAGCCCGGCGTGCCGCGCAGCCCGTAGGACACGGCTGCCTGATAGTCGCGCTCGACTTCGTCGCGGTAGCGCTGACTGCTCAGGCACTCGGCGAAGCTACGGGTGTCAAGCTCCAGCTCTTGCGCGTAGGAAACCAGCGTTTCCTGCGATAGCGGTGTGCTATCGCCAGAGGTGAGGCGAGCGAAGAGCCTGTCGTGCATGGCCCAGAATTTGTCGGGCGACTGCTCCTCAGCGCATTCGGTAGCCTGCGCAGCTCTGAGCGAGTCATCGCCGAAGATGGGGAAATCGCGGTAGACGAATTTCACTTCGGTGGGATAGGTTTCCAGAATCCTGGGCAACGTCTGCTGGTACCAGCGTCCACAGTAGGGGCACTGAAAATCCGAGAACTCGACAATCACCACGGCTGCATCTGCGGGACCCTTGAAAGCGTCGTCATCTTCCGCCACGCCAGGGGGGATCACGGTGGGGGTAGGCGGAACCGGCGTGTTGGTGGGTCGGAGCATGGCGACTTGCGTGCCTACCGCTTCATTTACCAGGCGCTGCACCTCAACGCCAGCGGCGGCCCCGCTTCCGGCGGGCAACGCGGCGATCTGTGTGCGCGCCACCTCCTCGGCGATCCGGCGTACCTCTTCCTCGCTGAGGGCTTTGTTCCCGCTGCCCGACCAGGCCGCGGTGAGAATAATCGCCACGATGACCAGCGCCAGGGTCAGGAGCGCCCACAGCAACCAGCGACTGGAAGCGGCGGTCGCGGGCTGGGGTAGGGCGGAGGCTGCCTCCTCCGTAGACTCGCGGAGCGAGACCGGACGTACGTCAGGAGGGGGAGTCGCAGAAGCCATGATGCTTCCTCCAAATGCTCGGATGGGTTAAGGCTTTGCGATTATACGAAAGCTGCTCGCTGTTGACAACAGGGCAAAAGATCATTCGCCTGGCGAGTGGGAAGCCGTTGCCGGGGAAGAAAGCAGCATCTCGGTCTGTGGATCGTGTTGCTGAAAACACGCCAGAGCGCGGGCATCGTCGCGGGTGGCGTAGCAGTAGCGGCAGCCATGCAGGCAGGTATCGTACACTCCCACGTCGCGGCTGGCAGCGCACCCGCAACCGGCGCGCGTCGGTCGTGGTGGGGCGTGCAGAGCGGGCAAGGGGAATAGCTCGGCCAGCAAGTCGGCGTCAACGCAGGCCGCCGGACGTATCACCTCGTCTACCAGGTCAGGCTGACAGCACGCATAAAGCGTCATGCCGGCGTCTGCGGCAATGCCCGCCAGGGTGTGCGCCAGCGTGCGCTTTTCCTCCAGCGGAGGGTCGCGGTATTGCACTCCCGCCGCCGCCAGACGGCGCTGTGCTTTGGCGTAGAAGGTGGCGAAGCTGAAATAGCAGCGCCGGGTATAGCCAGAAAGCGCCCCGGCCAGCGCAGCAAAGCGCGCCGTATAGAATTCGGCGTCGAGGTGTTCGGTGAACACGATGGGGTCGAAGCGCCACAACACCCGTTCCGGGCCGATGCGTGTCGCCAGCGCCCGCAACGTCTCGACGCCGACCCGCCAGTCCGGCACGCGCGGCTCCAGCACGCGCGGCAGGCCAGTGATCGTGTAGTGGCAGACAAAGCGGTAGCCGCTTTCTTCCAGAAAATCCAGATAGGTCAGGAAGGGGCGGTAGTTTTTCGACCAGAAGACGATGCTGTGTACGTCCTGCGGGCGGAGCGAAACCTGATGAATCTGCCCGCCGAACGGGTTAGGGTAGCTCACCGTGCCGGCGCGCAATCGCCCCACGAACCAGGGCATATAGAAGGCGGGGATGTCCGTCCGGCGGCTGGCGGATATGATGACCGGACTCTCCGGCTGTGCGTCGGCCATGGCTGGCTTCCTGAGGATCAGCCTCGCCCGCCGATAGACAGGCGAGGCTGTAGAGATACTTACGCTTCGGCCAGTTCCAGTTCGGGCGTTTCGACTTCGGCGGCGCTGTCGTCGGAGAAGGTGCCGAACAGCTTCACGTTGTGTGCCTGGCGGATGAGCATTTCGAGTTCATAGGCCAGATCGGGGTTCTCGCGCAGGTATTGCTTGGCGCTCTCGCGACCCTGACCGATCAGGCCGTCGTTGTAACGGAAGAACGCGCCACGCTTTTCGATGATGCCCGCCGCCACGCCCAGGTCGAGAATATCGCTTTCCTTGCTGAAGCCCTCGTCGTACATCAGGTCAATTTCGCACTGTCGGAACGGCGGCGCGACCTTGTTCTTGGTGATCTTGACGCGCGTGCGGTTGCCGATGATCTCATCCTTGAGTTTGATGGCCTGCACGCGGCGGATGTCAATGCGCACGCTGGCGTAGAAACGCAAGGCCCGTCCGCCGGTGGTCGTCTCTGGATTGCCGAACATCACGCCCACTTTTTCGCGCAACTGATTGGTGAACAGCACGGCGGTATTGGACTGTTTGATCGCTCCCGACAATTTGCGCAGGGCCTGACTCATCAGCCGCGCCTGCAACCCCACGTGACTGTCGCCCATCTCACCTTCGAGTTCGGCGCGGGGCACCAGCGCAGCCACGCTATCCACCACGACCACGTCGAGTGCGCCGCTACGTACCAGCGCCTCGGTGATTTCCAGCGCCTGTTCGCCTGTGTCGGGCTGCGAGATATACAGATTGTCGGTGTCCACACCCAGGCGCGCGGCATAGATGGGATCGAGGGCGTGTTCCATGTCCACGAAAGCGCACACCCCGCCCAGCTTCTGTGCTTCGGCGATGACGTGCAGGCACAGCGTTGTTTTGCCGGAACTCTCCGGGCCGTAAATTTCGGTCACGCGCCCGCGGGGAATGCCACCCACGCCCAGCGCCAGATCAATGGCCAGCGATCCGGTGGGAATGACATCAACTTGCAGGTGGGTGGCATCGCCCAGGCGGACGATGGCCCCGTCGCCGAAGCGCTTGGTCAGGTCGGTGAGCGCGTGTTCGAGGGCCTTGAGGCGAGAATTGTCTGTCATCATGAGCTGCTCCTGGCCAAAGTGAAAACCTTCGCCCAAATGTTCGCAATGGTGTTTTGATCATAGCACTGATGTTCTATCTCGTCAATAGCCCTGCGACGGGGTAACGGGGGCGTCGGTCAGGGGTGCGTCTTGCTCGTCCTGGGGGGACTGCGGATCGTCGTAGTACAGGATCACTGTCGCCAGATAGTCTGGCGAGGGATCGGCGCTGTCGCGCAGGTGCAGGGTGAAGGCAAGACGGAAGTTCATGACCGCGACAGCGCTGGCGCTGGCGACGACCCGACCTGCGCCGTTGCGTAGCACGATTTCCAGGTTGGGACGCTCGCGAAATGGTGTGATGCTGACCTCGACACGCACCCGCCGACGATCCGGGTACAGCGTCGCGCGGACCTGCTCGATGCGCACTTCTTCGGGCGGGAGGAGGGGCAGGTTGGGGGGAATCAGATCGATGGTCATGTCAGGAAGCCTTTCTTGAGCGGGAGATATGCTTCACGGGATTGGGCTACCCTCGTTCGCTGTTCCCGAAACCAGTACGGGATGGGTAGCGCCGCCAACCCCGACAGTGTACTGATTGGGCCGGTCGCAGGGGCGGGGCAGAGGATGGAAGGTCACGTTGAACGGTTGCAGCGCATCGAGGAGGGCGGGCAGGGCTGCTGCTACGCGCGGGTCGGGGTCGTGCAGCAAGATGATCAGACCGTCGAGCGCTTCTTGCGTCGTCAGTTCGGGGCGGGCCGGGTCTGGCTGGACGAACGAGCGAAAACCACCGGGGCCGTCCATCAACCACCACACCAGGCGAGCGGGATCGGAACTGGTTTCGTGCAACGGAGGGGCGGCGATGTGCCAGCCGCTATAGTCGTACACCCCGCGCAGCCAGGGTAACTGCTCGCGATAGGCGGCCAGTTCCCGATCGTATTCGAACAGACGCCAATAACCGCTGGTGGGGAGCAAGAACAGATTGCCTTCCGCGCTGTCGTATCCGCCGCCAGGCCGGCGAAACAGATGCGGTTGTGCTTCGTAGCGGGAAAGCGCATCAGGGAAGCGGGCCAACGCCTGACGGATGCGCAACTCGGTCTCCAGGAACATGCGGGCGATATAGGCCGGGCGCGATGTTTCGGCGAGGGTGACACCGCCCTGCTGCACAAGATGGTTGCCCAGGTGATGGCCGTTGCGCACCATGCGAGCCAGCACTTTGCCTTCGGCGGGGCCGATATTGCGCCCGTGCACGAAAAACGTCGCCTGGATGCCCCGTGCGTCGAGGATGTTCAGCACGTCCAGCGTTGGGCCTTGCTGACCCTTTCCGCCGTCCGTCTCGACGCCGTCGTCGAAGGTGAGGTACACGGGCACGGTGACCGGTGCAGCGGCCCGAAGCAACGGGCGCTGCTGCCGGGCGGTCACCATCTCAAGGCTGAGAGCAGCGCCCAGAGCCAGCAGGCGGCGGCGGGTGAGAGACGGTAGCCTCATCTCGGATGACCGCTACAGCAGCCAGGCTGTGTCATGGTCTGGCGAACTGGGCCTGCGCCGTGCGCAAGGCGGTCACAGCCTGTTCGAATTGCCCGGCTGGGATCAACAGGTGATCGCGCTCGAAGGCAGAGAAAGCAAGCACTGTCACGCCAGCGTCGGCGAGCAGGCGACTGACCAGGGCCAGAAAGCCTACCATATCCAGCGGTAGGGCCATGTCAAAGGTCAGCAGGCGATAGGGACCGGCGGTGCGGGCGTCTGGCAGGCGGTGGGCGAACTCACGCCAGCCCTCGTCTGGCAGTACCAGCGTGACTTCGTCCTTGTCCACGATGAGCGCGCTGAAGGGTTCGCCCCACTCGGCGAGCACACCCGCGGCAGCAGTGATGGCCGGAGCGGGCAGGTGCACAAGGGTGTAGCTGCGCTCGTCGGTGTAGAGGACTGCTTTGGCCAATGCCTGGTGCGCAGCGTCCATTCTTTTCCTCCTGGCTGGGACGGCTCACAGCTGTTCTTCAGGCGAAACGGGTAGCATGGTCAGTCCGGAGATCACTTTGGGATAGAAATCCGTGCTCTTCTGCGGCATGGTCTCGCCCTGAGCAGCGACGGCTTTGATCTGTTCCAGGCGAGTGGGGCTGACGAAAAAGGCGAAATTACCACGCCCGGCGTCCACGCTGGCGACGGCATCGCGGGCGTCGCGGTGATAGCGGATCATGGTCTGATCCTCGATCCCGTGAGCTGGAACGCCAGCGATACGCTCGATCAACACCTTGTGCAGCACGCTGACGGCAAGAGATTTCCAGGCCGGTGAGTGTGCTTCCGGGATGAGCGTATCGAGCTGCCGTGCCTCTTTGAGCACCAGCACGTGGAAGCCAACCCCTGGGCCGCCGTAGAACCCGAAAGCGTGCCCGGAGGGGTGCGCGTTGACCTGTTCCAGGCAGGCAGTCAGGTCGGGGACGGGAGACACGGCGAAGACTCCGGCGGCCCGGCGCAATACTTCCGCGGGCGATGTGCCATTGAAGTTGCAGATTTCGCGGTGTGTGGGCAGTATCACCAGACCTGGATCGCTCATGCTGACCAGAGTCGCCTGGATGAAGTTGAAGGCTGCTTCAGGGGGCGCCTCCGGATGGGCGCGGCGCTGCCGGTCGCGGTAGGTGAGGCCGGTGCTGTAACGGTGATGCCCATCCGCAATGATCAGTCCGCGCAGAGGAGCCATGCTCTCTTGAAGCGCAGCCAGCGTTGCCCGATCGGTCAGCCCCCACAGTTGCTGGCGGACGCCGCTTTCGTGCAATTCAAATACGTCGAGGTCGGGGGCACGCCCGGCGATAGCCCTGGAGATCAGGTCGTTGATGGCATTGTCGGGGTCGGGGTAGAGCAGGAAGATCTGCTCGGTGTTGACCTGCATGGTCTCCAGCAGGCGGAGGCGGTCTTCCTTGGGGCCGCTGTGCGTGCGCTCGTGCGGCAGGATGATGCCCTGGTCGAAATCCACCAGTTCCACAGCCGCGATCAAGCCCTGGCGGGTGTGAGTTCGCCCGTCGAGGGTGAAGGTTTGGCGATAGACGTAGAAGGCGGGGCGATCTTCGCGCAGCAGCACCCCTTCGCGCAACCACTGCTGATACAAATCGCGGGCGCGGGTGTAGCCATTGGGGCCGCTGACAGTGTCCCCTGGCTGCGGCGGATTGAGGATGATACGTACCACGTTGTAGGGGCTGAGAGCGAGATAGCGGTCGCGCAGCGCCTCGTCAATTTTGTCGTAGGGCTGGCTGACAACTGTCTGCAGATCAGCGACGCGGTGCGGATTGTAGCGCACAGCACGGAAGGGTTTGATGACGGCCACGGTGACTCTCCTCCGCCGGTAGCATGTCTGCTTATAAGGTACCTGGGATACCTTCCGCAGAGATTGTACCAACGGCCCCGCGGAGCGGCGAAGCGAGCTGACGGACGGGTGTATTGGCGTCTTGGGGCAGAAAGCTTGAACCGCGGAGGTGCAGAGGTCACAGAGAAAGGCACAGAGTCTTTCTCACTATGTTTTCCTCTGCGCCCTCGGCGTCTCTGCGGTGAATTCCGCCCCCGAATCCGAACGCGCCCTCGCCGACGGGGGAGTATGGTAGGAAAGAGCGGGAGCCATACACTCCCGCTCAGTGCTCACGATGCTTCGGACCCATCCAGCCCCAGGTCGGCAGCAATCCCTTTCATGGCTTCCAGCACCAGCGGCACGTGGAAAGTCCACAGGTCAACTCCCAAGGCCTGCGCTGCCTGCTCGATTTCCTCACGGTGCACAGCCGCGGCGAAGCTGCGATCTTTCCACTTCTTGCGCACCGAGCTGATCTGAGTGATGTCGCGGATATCTTTGGTGGGACGCACCAGAGCGACGGCGGTCAAAAAACCTGTCAGTTCGTCTACGGCGACCAGCGCTTTTTCCATGGGACTGGAAGGCTGTACACCGGTGCGCTCGGCGGCGTGTGCGGCGATGGCGCGGACGATGACCTCGTCCGTGCCGCGTTCACGCAGCACCTGCAGACCGGTGAAAGGATGCCCGTCGGGAGCGGACATATCCGGATGGCGCTCGTAGTCAAAGTCGTGCAGCAGGCCAGTGACGCCCCACAGGTCTTCGTCTTCTCCGAAGTGACGGGCATAGGCACGCATAGCAGCTTCGACGGCCAGCATGTGCCGCCGCAAACTCTCAGACTGAGTCCATTCGGTGACCAGTTGCCAGGCTTCAGCGCGATTCATGGCACTTCCTCGGTTTCTACGATGACGTAATCGTAGTGTATCTGCGCGGTGTGGCGCAAGGTAGCTGCTGCGCCGCAGTATTTGTCGCGCGAAAGCTCAATGGCGCGTTCGACGGCCTTGGGGTCAATATCTCGCCCCGTGATCGTATACTTGACCCAGATCTCGGTGAAGACTCTGGGGTGCTCCTCGGCGCGGATGCCTTCTACCTGCACCTCAAAGCCGGTCACCTGCTGCTGCTTTTTGCGCAGGATGCTGATCACGTCCATGCCTGTACAGCCAGCGAGCGCGGTCAGTAACAATTCCATGGGGCTGATGCCAGCGTCGTGGCCGCCAACAGCTTTTTGCGCGTCCAGCGGCAATGAATAGCCATTGCTGCTGTAGGCCGTGAAGATCATATCGTCGCGCAGCACAATGCGGCTGCTCTTGCGTTCCGCCATAGTGGTGTGCCTCCCCGTGCGAAGAACCATGTCCAGACAGATTGTAGGCCAAAACTGCGCTTTGACCAGCCATCCTTTGATTATGATGCGCGCACCTGAGGATCGTTGCACGCAACGGCGCTGCCGATGATGCATCCAATTGGATAGAAGCTCTCGCCAGGCTGACAGCAAAGGCTGCTTGGGATTGTACCCGCTGTGCGTTATGATTGGCGGACGGGTGGCGACCTGTGAGAGCCGCCGTTTGTCCGGCACAAGCGAACCCAAGTTAGCCTATGTCCAACGCACACGACGACGATTTGGTAGCTCGCCTGCAGGCAGGCGATCAGGCCGCATATGCACAGTTAGTCGAGGAACATGCCGGCAAGATTTATCGGCTGGCGCTGCGCCTGATGGGGAACGAGGCCGACGCGGAAGATGTGTTGCAGGAAACGTTCTTGAGCGCCTTCAAATCCATTGATCGCTTTGAGGCGCGTTCGAGCCTGAGCACCTGGCTTTACCGCATCGCCAGCAACGCGGCCCTGATGCGTCTGCGTCGCAAGGAGCCAGAGCAGGTGTCGGTAGACGAGCCGGTCGAGCGAGACGATGGCGAACTGATTCCCCGCCAGCTTTTCGACTTCTGCTGCCTGCCGGAAGAAGACTTGTTGCGGGAAGAAGCGCGCGCGGAAATGCAGCGGGCCGTAGACGAATTGCCACCCTCGCTGCGCAGTGTGTTCATTCTGCGCGATATCGAAGGGCTTTCGACCGAGGAGACCGCCGAAGCGCTTGATCTCTCGGTGTCCGCAGTGAAGAGCCGCCTGATGCGCGCGCGGCTGAAACTGCGCGAGCGTCTGAGTCAGTATTTCTCGCATGGCTCGGCCATCAGTGAAGCGAGGTGAGGCATGAGCGCTTCCGAACAGCATCACCATGATACAGAAGAATGCCGCCGCTATCTGAGCAGCCTGTCCGATTACGTGGATGGCACTCTCGGCGAGGAATTGTGCCGGGAGCTGGAGGCGCACATGCGGGCATGCGAGAACTGCCGGATCGTGGTCAATACCCTGACCAAGACAATTGCGCTCTATCATCAGATTCCCGCGCCGGAGATGCCCAGCGCAGTCAAAGAGCGGCTGTACAAGGTGCTGCATCTGGATGCTTACCGCCCCAAGAACGATCCTCCCGATCAATCGGTTGCTCTCTGAAGGGAGGAGACACGCCTGACCTGGAGCGAGTTTTGGTGCTGAATGCGACCTGCGGCCCAGGAAATGCATCCAAAAGAGCGGACTCCTGGATCATGGTGTGAACATGCAACCGCGAGGACGTATGAGCAAGCAGAACGAGACTCAGAAGAAACAACAGAAGCGCGTCATCATCTTCACCATGCCCAGTTGCCCACACTGCAACCATGCCAAGCGCTACCTGCGCGAGCGTGGTATTCGCTTCCGCGATGTGGACGTGAGCCGCGACCCGGCAGCCGCGCGCGACATGATTCGCCGCAGCGGTCAGCAGGGCGTGCCGGTCATTGATATCGGCGGCAAGATCGTCGTGGGCTTCAACAAGGCCGAAGTAGACCGGCTGCTCGGTCTGCACTGATCTCCTATGAGCGAAATCACTGTCGCTACGCCGGTGGAAATGCTGGTGACAGCCCATCCGGCGGCCATTGGCTTTCTGGCCGAGCGCGGTGTGCTGTGCGTCGTGTGCGGAGAGCCATTCTGGGGCACGCTGGGAGAGTTGATGGCTCAGAAGGGACTGAACGCTGACCAGAGTCAGGAGATGGTGAGAGAACTCGGCACTTTTCTGCAAGAGCGGCAGAGCGCTTCTGGTTCCTGAAGGGCGAGTCTGCCAGCGTGGAGAATCAACCAGGCGACTGTCCGTGTACCAGCGGGGACAGTCGCCTGCATTTTCGGCAGAAAGGATGCTCAGGGCTTGTATGCTTCGACCGGCAGATTAGCGCGCAGCCAGGCCTGCATCCCGCCATCTATGTTGAACACCTGCGGATAGCCCAGGCGCACCAGGGTTTCCGAAGCGACGCGACTGCGGTTGCCGCTGTTGCAGATCACGAAGATCGGAGACTCCTTGGGTAGCTCTGCTGATGCGCGCTGCTCGAACTGATCGAGCGATATCAGACGCGCGCCGGGGACGATGCCGGTGGCGGCCCATTCTTCGGGGGTGCGTACGTCAACCAGGATCGCGCCGCTGGTCTGCTCGAAGCGCGTATAGGCTGTCTGCACATCGAGCGTCTGGTAGGTGGACGTGCTGATATTGTTCGGCACGGTGTTGGTGGGAGGCGGCTGCGAGGGCTTGTCTGAACCGCCGCAGGCAGCGAGCGCCAGGGCAGTCATGACGAGCAGCAGGGCCAGGGTCAAATGATGTTTGCGCATTCAGTCACTCCTCAGGGATTGAGTCGAACTCTTCGGATAGGTGGGCAACAAAATGCCCGTGACGGTCCAGCACGGCATGGTGCAGAGTCGCAGCAGGAGGCACCATGCCTCCGGCCAGCACGACTGCATGGTGCAGGTGGGCCTGCGCGCCAACCTGCGCCCCTGTTTCCAGATATACCTGTGGCCCGATCACAGCATGATCGCCGACCTGGACGCCCGGATCAATCCAGACTGGCGCTATCAGCCGGACGGAAGGGGGCAGGGCGCTGTGAGCCTGCACTGTACTCAGCTGCCGCAGATACCAGCTATTTAGATGCAGCAAGTCAGCGGGACGTGTCAGGTGAAGTCGCCAGGCGGCCAGGACTGTGCCGATGCTGCGACCGGCGGCGAGTGCCAGTTGCAATGCGCTGACGATCTCGCGTTCGCCACGGAGGGCGGGTTGCACATGGGGCAGGAATTCAGCGATATCCGGGGAGAAAGCGTAAAGCATGATCGCGGCGTGCTGGCCCACGGGATGGGCTGGTTTCTCGACAATGGAGACGACTTCCGCCCCGGCCAGCAGCACATCCGCCGACTGGCGGATTTCTTCGGGCGTCGCACGCACCAGGCTGAGGGTGGCGATGCGCTGAGCGGCGGACTCGTGATGGGCGATCAGGGCGCGCACGTGCTCTACGGAGGTCAGGTTATCCACAGCAGAAAGCAAGAAGGGGCCGAAGAGCAAAGGCAGCGCGCGTTGCAGCGCCTCGACTGTGCCGGTGGGATGAGGCTGGACGACCCACTCGACTCGTACGCCGGGGGGTAGCGCGTCCCTGACGCTCGCCTGCACTGACAACAGGTCGGGGCCGGTGACGACGACGACACGGCTGATCCCTGCCTGATGGAAGCATTCGATCAGCCGCACCAGAATGGGTTGCCCCATCACCGGCAGCAGGGACTTGGGCCGTTCGTCGGTCAGCGGGGCCAGCCGCGTCCCGCGACCTGCGGCCAGGATCACCGCCTGCTGGATAGTCTGACTGTTCACGAGTCTCTCCGTCGCCTCATGCGCGCATTATAGCATGGCCACTGCGGCAAGGGATGCTGGCAGGCCACCGTTCAATTCATACTGGGATTATTAACATCGCCCTGAGGCGTGTTGCGCGGCGTAACCGTTCATGCTACACTCCGCGGCGAATTGGTCACTCTATTGCGGCGCGACAGGCGGTCTTCTAATGGCTGAGAGAATCCTTGTCGTGGATGACGATGTCGAGAGCCTGAAGCTCATTGGCATGATGCTTCAACGCCAGGGATACGAGGTGATCCTGGCGAGCAACGGCCAACAGGCCCTGGATCGTGCTCTGGCAGACCGGCCAGACCTGATCATCCTGGACGTCATGATGCCTGTCATGGACGGCTACGAAGTATGCCGCCGGTTACGCCAGGACCCCATCACTCAGCATATCCCCATTCTGATGTTCACGGCCAAGACGATGGTGGACGACAAGGTCGCCGGGTTCGAGGCCGGGGCGGACGACTATCTCACCAAACCGACTCATCCCGCCGAACTCGCATCGCGGGTCAAGGCACTGCTGGCACGCCGCCCGGCTCAGCCTGCGCAGGCTCCGGTGATGACGAATCGCTCGCTGGTGTGGGGCTTTCTGGGGGCCAAAGGCGGTGTAGGCACGACGACAGTGGCGGCCAACTGCGCGGCAGCGCTGGTCAAGTATGACACGACCATCCTGGCCGACTTCCGGCTGGGGCAGGGTGCCCTGGCGCTGTCCCTGGGCTTGATGCGAGCTACGGGCATGGCCAATCTGCTGGCGCGGCCTACGCCGGAGATCACGGTGCGGGCGGTAGAGGGGGAGCTGGTCACTCATGCCAGCGGTTTGCGCCTGTTGCTCTCGTCCAGCCGCCCCAAGGAGACGCTGCTCAACGCGGCTCCCGACGGCGCAGCAGCGATTGTGCGGCATTTGCAGGCCATCCATCCGCAGGTGGTGCTCGATCTGGGATCGGGACTCAGTCGCCTGACGGCGCGCCTGGTGCTGGAACTCGACCGGTTGACGCTGGTAGTCGAACCCAACCGCGTGGCGCTGATCCTGGCCCGCGATATCCTGGCAGAGTTGCAGCAGATCGGGGTGCAGGCGGCGCGCCTGAGCGTGGTGCTGGTGAATCGCACGCAGTCGAGCCTGCACGTGCCCTGGCAGGAAGCCGAACATATGCTGGGGCATGAGGTTGCAGCCATCATTTCTCCTGCTCCTGAGCTGGTTTTCCAGGCGGCAGAAGCGGGTCTGCCGGTCGTGTTGTACCAACCGAACTCCATTGTGGGCACGCAATTCGCCAAGCTCACTGAGGAAGTCATTGCCCGCCGCTGACCATGCCTGTGAGACACAGGGCGCATGTCTTTGGAATCTCTGGAACTTGTGGTTGCCCTGTTGCGGCGCGCACGTTACACCGTGGCGCTGACGGGCGCTGGGATCAGCACTCGATCTGGCATCCCCGACTTTCGCAGCCCTCATTCGGGTCTATGGGAGCAGGTTAACCCGGCAGAGGTGGGTAGCCTGTACAGCTTCCGCCATCATCCCGAACGGTTCTATCGCTGGATACGACCGCTGGCGCACCTGATCCTGAATGCCAGCCCCAACCCCGCTCATCAGGCGCTGGCCCGCCTTGAGCGCAACGGATACCTGAAAAGCATCATCACGCAGAACATAGATATGCTGCACGAGCGGGCGGGGTCGCGCACGGTGTATGAGATTCACGGGCACCTGCGCGAACTGACGTGCATTCATTGTTTCGCCGTATTCCCCGCCGGGCCGTTGGTCAACGCCTTCGTCGAGTCGGGGCAGGTGCCCTATTGTCCACACTGTGGACATGTGCTGAAGCCGAACGTGATCTTGCTGGGCGAGCAGTTGCCGGCGCGCGCCCTGGCGGCGGCCCGGCGCGAAGCCCGGCAGTGCGACCTGATGCTGGTGATCGGCTCATCGCTGGAGGTGTATCCCGCTGCCGAACTGCCGTTACTGGCACAGCGGGCGGGTGCTGCGCTGGTCTTCATCAACCTGGGCAGCACAGCGCTTGACCCGCTGGCTGATGCCGTCATTCACGCGGATGTTGTGGAGGTGTTGCCCCGCCTGGCGGACGCTCTGGAGGACAGGGCAGGCTATGAGCACGAGTGATAATCCTGCGGCTGAGAGCGATACGGTCAGCCGGGCCGTATATGAGCGGCTACAGCGTCGCTATCAGCGCCTGATGGAAATCAGCCGGCAACTGAATTCGACGCTCGATCTCGGCGCGTTGCTGCGGCGCATTCTCGACGCAGCCCGCGAACTGACCGACACCGAAGAAGCCTCGATTCTGCTGGTAGACCCGACGACCGGTGAATTGCGTTTCGAGGCTGCCAGCAATCTGTCGCGGGCGGAGATGGAAGCGATCCCGGTGCCAATGCAGGGGAGCCTGGCCGGTTGGGTGGCGACGCACGGGGAGCCGGTGCTGGTGCGCGATGCGCGCAGCGACGCACGCTGGTTTCCGCGCGTGGACAAGACGACGCGCTTCGTGACGCGCAACCTGCTGGCGGTGCCCATGCAGGTACATGGGCGGACTATTGGGGTGCTGGAAGCGATCAACAAGCGCGGCGATCAGCCGTGGACGGACGACGATCGCGAGGTGCTCACCGCCCTGGCCGACCAGGCGGCGATTGCCGTGCAGAACGCCCGCCTGTTCCAGCAGAACGACTTCATCGCCGACATGGTGCACGAGTTGCGCACCCCTCTGGCTGCGCTCAAAGCCGGAGCCGCTTTGCTGGCCCGCCCCAATGTGCCGGAGAGCGTGCGCCAGGAAATCGCGCAATCGCTGCAGGCGGAGGTGGATCGCCTGACCGAACTCACGACCGATTTCCTCGATCTCGCGCGGCTGGAGTCCGGGAGGATGCGTCTGGAGCCAAGGCCTTTCGATCTGCGCGAACTGTTGACAGAATGCCTGGGAGTGGTGGCTCCTGTGGCAGCCCAACAGCGCATTAGCCTGAGTCTTCGCCCTGGCACTGGCGTCGCCTACGCCGACCGGGATCGTATCAAGCAGGTCTTGCTGAACCTCCTCACCAATGCCATCAAGTACAATGTGCAGGGTGGGGCGGTCACCGTGGCGTTCGATGTAAGGCGTGCGTCAGAGGGCGGAGACAGGGAGCAGTATGTCATCAGCGTGAGCGATACTGGCCCTGGCATACCGGCGGACGAGGCCCCCTACATTTTCGAGAAGTTTTACCGGGCCAGCACTGCCGGTCAGACTTCCGGCACAGGGTTGGGGCTGACCATCGCTCGCCGCATTGTGGAAGCGCATGGCGGCGAGATGTGGTTTGAGTCCACCCCTGGCGCGGGCACCACTTTCTATTTCACGCTGCCGGCGGCCAACCCGGATGCAGGCTGAGTTCAGGGGATCAGCAGCACCTTGAGGGCACCGGGCCGCGCTGCATGGTCGAGGGCAGCGGGCGCATCGCTCAGCGCATAGCGCGCGTCGATCAGCGATTGCACGTCTACCAGGTTCTCCTCCAGCAAACGCAGCGCCGCCGGAAAGGGGCCACACCGACTGCCTACCAGCGCAATCTCCTTGACGGCAAGTGGAGACAGGTTGAGCGCGGCGGAGTCGGCGTAGGTGCTCTTGAGCACGATCGTGCCGCGCGCCCGTACCAATCGGATGGCGTCGTCCAGACCCTGAGGAGTGCCGGTGCAGTCCACCACGACATCGGCAGTGTCATCAGACAGATCGTCGCGCGAGACGGTCTGAATGCCCCAGCCTGCAAGGAGTTCTTTCTGGCGTGTGTGTCGGGCGACGACGAGCAGATCGCAGCCAGTCAGGCGTAAGACCTGGGCTGTAAGCAGCCCCAGCTTGCCCGCACCCAGAAGGATGACTCGATCGCCTGGTTTGATATGAACACACTCCAGCGTCTGGCAGGCGGCAGCCAGCGGTTCGGTGAAGACAGCCGTGTCGTCGGGCAGGGCGGGCGGCACACGGTGCAGATTGGCGAGAGGCAGGCGGAATACTTCGGCAAAGGCCCCGTCGTAATCGTGCAAACCGAGCACGCGGCGACGGTGGCAGTGTTCGGGGATGCCGCGCTGACACCAGTCGCATGCGCCGCAGCCGATGTTGATTTCGCCCACCACGCGCGCGCCGAGCCATTCCGTCGGCCCCGCAACGACCTCCCCAACGAATTCGTGTCCCAGCGTTCCGCGGAAGCCGCGATAGCCGCGCATGAGTTCCAGGTCGGTGTTGCAGACGCCACCCAGGCGCAGGCGAACCAACACTTCACCGGCTTCAGGGGTGGCAACAGGGCGCTCGATCACCCGCAGCGCGCCGTCGAATTCCACAGCTTTGATGATGGCAGGCATGATGTTGGCCCCTTTGACTATGAGGCAGCAGGCATAGCGGTCTTGCATCGGTGCGGTCTATGATACACGCTTTTCGGGAAACCCGGCGAGCACAGTTTTGTCATTTGTGCCGGGGGACTCTATAATCCCGCCCTGACCAGTCTGCCGGAGGAGTGGCTTTCCATGAGTTGGCGGAAGACCGTAATGATTGTGCTCCTGGTCGGGACCATCGGCTTGACGGCATGTGCCGAGCGGAAGACCGCCCTGCGTTTCACGAACGCTACTGAGTGCGGGACGGCCACGATCAAGTTGACCGATACTCAGACCGGAAACCTGCAGGAGTACTCGCTCAACCAGGGTGACACGCTGGAAGTTGAGTTGAAGCCCAATGTGCAGTACCGCTATGAGGTGGAGTATCCGCGCCAACCGGGTTATATCGTCTGCGATGCCAAGCGCGTGACGACGATGCTGCCCAAGGGGCAGACGCTGAACGTGCGCCTGGAAAGTGTCCTCGACCCCGCGCTCGTCGAGGCGACACAGACGGCGACGGCGACCCAGTAGAGTGTTTGATCTCTTTGATGAGGCAAGCCCCCTGTGCAGGGATGCTCAGGGGGCTTTTCTTCATGTCCAGGGAGTTATTGCCAGCCCAACCAGGTGAAACGTTGTTCGGGCACGATGCCACCCAGCGGATAGTACAGGCCGTCGTCGCCCAGCCGCACTACGGAGACCTGCCAGGCGAACTGATGCGCCTGTCCGTCATTGGGCAGATACGAAACAGGCAGATCGAGCGAAAGCTGACGTGTGCTGGCGGCGAAGGTTGCGCCGGTGGTGTCGTCGCGCACCGTCACCAGATAGGTTTCATCGGGCTGCAGAATTCCTACAGAGAGCCAGGTCAACCGCACCGGGCCGGATACCTGGGCACCATCAAGGGGAGAAGCGGGCTGCGGTGCCCGGTAGGTGGGCGTGGGGGTGGGCGTCTCACTGCCGGTGAAAGTGGGGGTGAAGGTAGGTGTCGGCGTGGGGGCGGGCACATTGATCTGCTGCCCTTCGCTGAGCACTACCGGTCGCGTGCAGCAGCAGTTGGGCGACTCCCAGGTGCAAGCCCGGCAGTCAATTCCTCCAGGCAGAGGGTTCAGCTCACAAATTTGCCGCAGCGAACTATCGTACATGATGGCGATACTGCTCAGCGTGTCTCCGGCCTGGACGATATAGGTCTTGACGGCGAAAGCGGGCGTCACTGCCAGCGGGATGCCTGGCGGAGCGCTGGTGGCAATGGCCGTCTGAGTCAGGTCTGCGCCAATTTCGGTGGGGGTTGCCGTGGGGCGGGGAATGAGGATTGTCGTGCCCGGCCCCGGCAAGATGGCACAGTCGGCCATGCCGTTGAGTAGCTCGATGGCGCGCTTGACATCGGGGTGAATGTGGCCGTACTGGTAGGCAATGCCCAGGCAGGTGTCCCCGCTCTGGATGACGTGTTCATACGGCCCAGGCGTTTCCGTGGGGGGCGGCGTGGCCGAAGGCGGCGGAGGCGGCGGGCTGTTGGTGGGCGTGATCGTCGGTGGCAGAGTGGGCGACGGAGTTACGGTGGGGCCGCCGGGAGTCTGCGTGGGAGCGGCCAGCACCAGCGTCGGAATGGCGGTTCCGTTGACCGCAGGCGTGGTGGTGGCGGATGGCCCGTCCTGCCCGCCGCACGCGGTGAGTATCAGCGCGAAGACCAGACCCACACATCCGATGAACCAGCGTTGACGTAGCATATTTCCTCCGACTCTCCCCCCTCAGCCAGTGTGCTAACGACTGTCCCAGGTAAAGCGGCGCGGCGCGGTGGCGAAACGTTCGGAGAGCACTGCGCCCTGTTCGTCCAGAGTCCCTACGGCGACCCACCATTCAAAGGTGTGCCGGTTGCGATCGGCAGGTTGCCAGCCGCCCGGCAGAACATAGCTCAGTTCGGCTACAGAAGCGGTGTACTCCTGGCCCGTGTCCAGGTCGCGGACGTGCACGATATAGCGTTCCTGGCTGCCGAGCGTGCCAGTGCTGCCCCAGCGCAGCGTCACCAGTTGATCCGCGGCAAAGCGCGCGCCATCTTCGGGTGAGAGCGGATAGGGCGCGTTGATGGTCGGGGTAGCCGACGGGGTCGGCGTGAGGGTACCGGCGGGCGTCAGCGTAGGTGTAGGTGAGGGCAAGGGCACTGGCACGCGCACGCGCTGCCCCACTGACAGTAAGACCACACAGTTGGGGCCGCCAGTAGGATCGCCATAATCGCACTGCAGGAACGGAATCTCCGGGTTGATCTGCGAGAGCACCTCGATCGTGGTGTCGTAGGCGTAGGCAATGGAGAGAATCGTCTCGCCCTCGCTGACGATATGCCAGGCGTGGCCGGGGCGCAGGGTTGGCTCGATATTCTCGTACTTGGCGAGCGCGTCTGGCGTGCCGAACTGATTCAGACGCAGCGTGGGCGTCAGGGCTGGTGCGATGTCCCCTGTCTCTGCTGCCGCTTCTGCCGTTGGAGTCTCCTGGCCGGGCACTGGCGTGGGCGTCGGCCAGGGGATCTCCAGCGTCTGGCCAAGCTGCAATTGCTGCGGGCTGTCCATACCGTTGATTTCGAGGATCAGGTCTACGACGGCCAGGTCGCGGTGCCCGCAACGATAGGCCATGCCCAGCACCGTGTCGCCTTGCTGCGCGGTCTGATAGCAAGGTGTCACGGTGGGGGTGGGCGTCGCGGTCGGTGGCATGGGCGTGACGGTGGGCAGAGACATGATGAGGTTCGATGTGGGCGTGGGCGTCACTGCCGGTGTCAGGAAGCGGGGCGTCGCCGTAGGTGGGGCGGTGGGCGACGAATGCTGTGCCAGACCATTGTCGCTGCGCCCGCGACCAAAGAGCAGCAGGACACCCAGGATAAGGAGCACGACGAAGGCCAGCAAACCCACCAGGAGCAAACGCCACATGCGCCCGCTCAAATCGCCCAGGTAGAGATCGTCGTCACCGCGGGTGGGGTCGAAGGCCAGGGGAGAGACCTGAGGCGGGCGCGCTGGCTCAGTCGTGGGCGGCGCGGACGATGGCGTCGCCGTCAGTCTGGCACCGCATTGGCGGCAGGTGCGCGCAGAGAGCGGCTCCGTAGCGCCGCAGATCGGGCATTGCTGGGTGCGTGTCACTTTGACCATGCCGTCCGGTTCAGAGACGCTGTCGGTTGGACCCTTGCAGGCGCTGGCAAGGCTCTGCTGAGCGCTGCTGGGCCGTGCGGCGGATTATACCAGGCCCGGCAGGACTGACCATACCCGACGGAGCGCGCCAGGTGAAAGCAGGGCGAGCGCAGGATTTTCCCGCTTTGGGCATGTTTTGTGTTACCATTCACTGGTTGCAACAGCGATACCCTTTTCTGGAGAGGTCTCGGCACGATGCGTGTAGTCATCAACGAAGCGCTGATCAACCGCAATCGCAAGATTTCGCATATCCTGTTCTTCATCAGCCTGGCAGGCATGGGCGCAGGCTTTTTCCTCACCTGGACGACCGATCCTGCGTCGGGAACCAGTCAGCTCAGTTGCCTGATTCTGCCCTTGTTGCTGCTGCTGACTCTGATCTCGGTGCGCAAGGCCAACATCTGGATCCGCGAACCGCGCCCTGTAGACGTGCTCAACAATGCTCTGAAGGGGCTGGGGCAGAGGTACACCATCTTTCATCACCTGCTGCCCGCGCCGCACGTGCTGATCGGCCCGGAAGGGGTGTTCACCATCACCACGGTCTGGCAGGACAAGTCCTATCGGGTGAAGGGCAAGAAGTGGTACGGTGATGAAGGGCTTTTGCGCAAGTTGAATGGCTATCTGCGGCAGGACCTGATCGGCAACCCCTTTGCCGAGGCGGCCTTGCATGCGCGCGAGGTGGAACGTCTGCTGGCCAAAATCGCGCCGGAGGCCGCGATCAAAGTTCAGCCCCTGGTGGTCCTCATCCACCCCAGAGCGTCGGTGGAAGTAGAAGACCCGCTGTACCCGGTGCTCTATGCCGATCCCAAGAAGAAACCGTCGCTGCGGCAGTACCTGCGCGAGCTTGCTCCTGCCAACCAGGGGACCCTGCAGCCCGAACACCTCGATGCCATTGATCGCATGTATGGGCTGATGACGCGCCAGGAGATTGCCGAACTGACGGGCGAGAGCATCGAGCTGGCCGACGCCGAGGCTGGCGACCTGGAGCCAGAGGCGGACTTCGAAGAAGCCGAAGCGGCAGCCGGTGCCGAGCGGGGCACGGTGTTCGTGGCGCAGGCAGGGCAGCTCTATTACATCGGGGCCACCAACGAGTCGGTGGAGCAGGCATTGGCCGCGGTGCAGGCGGAGGCAGGCCAGGAGGTCGCGCTGGTGCATGCTTTCGAGGCGGCCAATCCCAAGGCGATGTGCCAGGCTCTGCAGCGCAAATTCGAGCGCAAGCGGCAGAAGGGCATGTGGTTTGGCCTGAGCAAGAAAGACCTGGCCTGGATCAAAGCACGCCAGGGACAGTGACGCGGCCCATGAATCAAGAGCGCGCGCTATGGTTGGCGGTGCTGACGGCTCTGCTGGCGGTGGCCTTTGCTGCGCGCATCGTCAACCTGGATGCGGTGCCACTGCGTGGCGACGAAGCGTTTGCCGTGCGCTACTGGGCAGACTCGCCAGAACGTGTCGTGCGCGATCTGGCGCAGTGGGAGCCGCATCCCCTGGGCACTTTCCTGAGCTTTTGGGCATGGAAATCGGCGGCTGGCGAGAGCGAATTCGCCATGCGCTACCTGTCGGCGCTGGGCGGGTGGGTTGGCGTGGCGGCGGTCGGCGCGCTGGCCCGCTACCTGATGCGGCGGCGGTCGACTGCCGCTGTCGCTATGGGGCTGGCGGCGCTGCAACCGTTTCTGATCTGGCATGCGCAGGACGCCCGCAACTACGCGCTGTGGTTCGGCGCAAGCAGCCTGGCGATGTGGTTGTTTTTGCGGGCGATAGCTTCCAACCGGCGGCGCGACTGGTGGCTGTATCTGGCCGCCGAAGCAGTGGCCCTTTACCTGTTCTTCCTGGAAGCGTTCTTCCTGGCTGTGCAGGCGATCTATCTGGCATGGCGGCGTCCGCGCCGGGGAGTCATGTGGTCGGCGCTGCGCACCTGGACTCTGCTGGCCGTGCTACTCATCCCGTGGTTGATTCAGGCGTGGTATTTGAAGGATAGCGGCTACCAGGGAGCTACAGCCGACGCCGATCCCTTGCGGCTGCTGACCTGGTTCGTGCCGGCGTGGTTGACCGACGGTGAGTATGGTTCGCCGTGGAGGTACGCCCTGCCGCTGCTCTGGCTCGGCGGGCTGGGAGTGGTGTTGGCGAAGCTGCCCCGAAGAGTGGGCTTACTGCTGGCGACCTGGGTGATTCTGCCCACTCTGTTGCTGCTGATGGCGGCGACCCGCATGAGCGTCTTTCACCCGCGCTATCTGATCGCAGTGATGCCCGCGTTGTTGCTGATAGTCGGCGCGGGGCTGAGCATGTCTTCTCTTAGACGCAGAGGCGGGATCGCAATCTGGGCTTTGCTGCTGACGATTCCGGCGCTGGGGCTGACTGAACTGATACCCTACTATCGAGGGGAGTCTCCCAAGGCCCCGAACTGGCCTGTTCTGGCGACCTACCTGCGAGAACGTGCCATGCCCGGTGACCTGATCCTGCAAACGCTGCCCGACCCGGCCTTTGCCTACTACTATCGTGGCCCGGCAGAGGAGATCAGTCTGGTGCCGGGTGCGCCTGTCCGCGCTCAGTTGCAGCCGCAGGTGAACTTCTTCCGGGGTATCTGGCTGGTGGGACGGTCGGCGGAGGCCGAGCAATACCTGAGTGATGCCATGCAGAGGCTCAGCTACGACACCCCGGCGGGCTTTCACGTCATGCAGTTTCGTCGTTGGATGCCGGAGTCGGCGGAAATCGCCGTGAGAGACGAGGTGCGCGTCGGGGAAATCGCCCGGCTGATCGGGCATACGGTGCAAGGGCCAGACAGCAGTAGCCGGAGCATAACGGTGCTGTTGTATTGGGAACCGCTGGCGCAGGCCGAGGTGGATTACGTAGTTTTCGTGCACCTGAGCGGGGCGGCAGGCGGGGCGCTCTGGGATCAGGACGATCACCGTCCGCTCAATGGCTTTGCCAGCACGCTGGCCTGGGAGCCGGGAACACTCTACCGCGATCCCTACCGTCTGCTGGACGGAGCCGAGCCGCAGCCTGAACCCGGCAGTTATACGATCGAGGTGGGCATGTACGATCCTGATAGCGGCGCGCGGTTACCAGTATATGATGCTGCGGGAGAACCGCTGGGCGACTATTACCGGCTGGCGACGATCACATGGCCGCCGAAATGAAACGCGGGGATGCCCCGGCATCCCCGCGCTGAACGGTGCCGCCAGAGGATTATTCCCCCAGTTCTTTCAGGCGGGCTTCCCACTTCTCATAGAGCTTCTTGTGCGTTTCTTCGGAGATTTGCCCGGCGAGCAGTTTCGCATCTAGCTGGTCCAGGTAGGCGCGGATCTCGGCGGGAGTCTGGGGGACGGCAGGCGCGGCCTGGCCAGTTGGGGCGGGTCCTTGCTGCTGGAGCATCTGTTGCATCATCTGCATCATCATCATTTGTTGTTGCTGCTGCAGGGCTGCCGCCTCCGGATTCAGCGCCGCGCCGATTTGCTGGCCGACCCCCAGACCAACCCCCGCTCCGGCCAATCCACCGCCCAGGCCGGTGTTGCTGGCAGCCGCGTCGGCTACCTCCAGGCGGCGGATGCGCTCCCAGGTTTCGAAGTCTACGTAGTTGCGCAGTTCTTCGGTGCTGACTTCCTTGGCGGTGAAGGGTTTGGCCTCGAATGCCTTGATGCGCATCCCGATCGCGGCGAACTGTTCGTTGAGGCGGGCCAGCGCGGCACCCTCCAGATCGGAAAGCAGACGATTGGCGTCCATGATGCTGGTGGCTCCGGACGAGGAGAGCAGGGTGCCCAGTTCGCCCAGCAACATGGCCTGGATGCGTTCGCGGATGTCATCCAGGCGCACGATGGCCTTGCCGACGCCGTACTGCTTCATGAAGCGGATGGGGTCTTCGATCCCGATGTCAATGACGCCGTGCGTAATCAGCAGGACAACGCCTACCCCTTTGCCGGGCGTTTCGAGGACAATGGGCGGATTGGTGCCCCAGGGCACCTGTGGCAGGTCTTTAAGGTTGACGAAGTACAGTTCGGCGGTGAAGGGATTACGTCCGCCGGTGACCAGGCCCACCAGGCTGGACAGGATGGGCAGATTGGCGGTGCTGAGCGTATGCGTGCCCGGCCCCAGCGCATCGAGCACCTGACCCTGGCGCACGAAGACGGCGGCCTGGTTTTCCTGCACGATCACCTGCGATCCCAGGCGAAAATCTCCCGCGCCTGCCTGTGGTTCGCGGTAGCATAACTCGTCGTCCATCACATTCACATGCGACACAACATCAATAATGCGCGGCATGGTTTGTCTCTCCTGATCTCTAGCGGGATGTGCGATCCAGCATGGGCCTAGGCGATGCCGTTCAAAACCTGGTCGCGCAGGCTATACGCCTGATTTGCCTCGATGGCCAGCGCATCCAGGGCGCGAATGGCTTCCTGCACGCCCTCGCCGGTCGTCGCGGCCTGGTAGAGCACGTCTATGGCCTGGGTGAACTTCTCGACGTAATCGAGCAATGCCTCGTCGAAAGCATATATGACGGCCAGGTCGTCTTCGCCAATCTTGACGGCGTCAAAGAAACCAGAGTAGCCAGGGACGTCGGTAGCAATGCGGTCAATGTAGGTCTGGAACTTGGTCTTGGCGCTGCGGGTCTGACTCATATAGGACAGGCCACCTGTTTCCAGGAGGAGTTTCTCTGCTTCGGCCAGGCGGTTGATCTGAGCCTTGAGCAGCGCGGCAATGTGATCACGGAGCAGGCGATCGGCCTGCCGGCGCGCGTTCATCTCCATATAGCCGCGGAAGCCTGGAATACGCGCCATCAGGCGTTCGACGGAACCGCGTTCGCGCACGATCTTCGCATACAAGTCGTCCATACCTGGTCTCCTGGTGACATAGATTATGGTCAAGCTTACACCATCGTCTGGCACAAGACAAACCCTCGCGGCGGCGCTATAATGCGCGCTGTGTGGCTCGGCGGAAGGACGGGACAGAGAATGGGAGCCAAAGATCAGGGGGCAGATGCTACCGAGGGGCGCTGGCTGGTGATTCCGCGTACCCTGTGCTTCGTGACTCATGGGGACGACGTGTTGCTGATCAAACGCGCGGCGCACAAACGGGTTTACCCTGGCCTGTACAACGGCGTGGGAGGACATCTGGAGCGCGACGAAGATCCTCTGAGCGGAGCGGTGCGCGAGATTCAGGAGGAAACCGGCCTGGATGTGACTAACGTCCGGCTGCGGGGGATCATCCATGTTGATGCTGGTGAGGCGAACGGCATCATCGTCTTTGTGTTCAGCGCCGAGGCGCTCACTCGCGAGTTGATCGCGACCGACGAGGGGACGCTGGAATGGGTGCCGCGCGAGAGGGCACTGGACTTGCCCCTGGTCGAGGATCTGCCTATTCTGTTGGAGAAGGTGCTGGAATCCGGCGCTGAGGGGGAATTGTTCTTTGCTCACACCAGTTACGACGAGGCCGACCGATTGATCATGCTTTTTGCCAACGCGCATTAGGGCGCTGTGTCGTCTGCAGCAGTCTCTGAGAAGGTTGCGGGATGAGATAGCGTGGCGCGGCAATTTGTACTAAGATGAATTACTCACCGGCACCGCGTGAAGGAGGCACGAAAATGCACCATGTGCGGCGACTTGCCATTGTTCTGGCCTTATTGGCTGCGCTTATGATCATGCCAGCGGCGGTTCTGGCGCAGGGGGGGCAGACAACGCATACTGTGCAGGCAGGCGAGAACCTGTCCCGCATTGCGCTCAAATATGGGACGACCGTGCAGGCCATCGTCCAGGCGAACAATATCACCAACCCCAATCTGATCGTGGTGGGGCAGGTG
>DDBP01000038.1:0-1219 GCA_002332795.1 Anaerolineales bacterium UBA2029
GAAGACTTCGGAAGTCTGGCCCTGAGACCCGCACCATCGGGCGAGGCAATATCCGAGTTTTTTCAAAGAGCGTCCGTTTGTCCCTCTACCGTCTTAGGAGTGAGTGTAGAAACCCGCTCCTACCCCTTGTAATCGCCTGGAAGAGAGGCACAGGGCGAGAGGGCACGTTATGTCAGCCGGCTCAGTTCCAGCGCCAGCAGGCGCTCGGCGTCCACGCCCACGCACACGTTGACCGGCGGGCGTCCTCGCCAGGGGCCGAGGCGATCGTTGTCGCCCTGGCCCAGGAATGGCCAGGTCTTGCCGCGGCTGATGCCCTGCGTCTCCACGCGCAGCGGCCAGCGCTCCGTGACGAACAGCGTGGGGTCGATCACGTAGGCGATGGCCGACGAATCGTGCACATAGATGCCGTCCATGCCCGGATGCTGGCTCTCGAAATAGTCGCGGTAGAAGGGCACGATGCGCGCGATATGCTGCGCCAGCGGATTGTCCGCCTGCGCGTAGCGCTCCAGGTGCGCGCGCGTCATGTTGACCTGATGCGTCACGTCCAGGCCGACCATGGTCACCGGCCAACCCGCGCCAAAGACCACGTCCGCCGCCTCCGGATCGTTGTGAATGTTGGCTTCGGCGGCGGGGGTAGCGTTGCCGGGGCACAGCGCGTTGCCGCCCATCAGCACCACTTCGCGCACGTTCTGCGCGATGCGCGGTTCCAGGCGCAACGCCAGCGCGATGTTGGTCAGCGGGCCGATCGGCACCAGCGTGACCTGGCCCGGCGCGGCCATCACCTGCTCGACGATGAACGCCGCCGCCGAGCCTTCACGCGGGCGCGTGTGCGGCGGGGGCAGGTGCGCGTTACCCTGCCCGTCGTCACCGTGCACGAAAGGCACCGGCCCCTTGAACGGCCCGGCCAGGGGATCGCTGGCCCCCTGTACGACCGGAATATCAGTACGCCCGGCGATCTCCAGCAGGCGCAGCGCGTTGATCGTCGCCAGATCGGTGTGCACGTTGCCGAAAATCGTCGTCAGGCCGATCACGTCCAGTTCCGGCGAGCGCAGGGCGAAGAAGATCGCCATGCTGTCGTCTACGCCGGGATCAGTATCAATGATGAGTTTGCGTGGCATCATGCGTTCCCTTGTGTGAGCCGTCAGCCTTCAGCTTTCAGGAGGGGTGCGTGCAAAATGTGTCAGGCAGTTTGCCGCGCTTTGGTTTACCTCACCCCCAG
>DDBP01000038.1:1352-5011 GCA_002332795.1 Anaerolineales bacterium UBA2029
TCGCTCGGCTCGCCCCCTCCATGCATGGAGAGGGGGCAACGAGGCGCAGTAGCGCCGAGTGGGGGTGAGGTAAAGCAGGGCAGCGCAACCCGTTACCTGGGTTCGCTTCTGTGATCTCTGCATGCTCTGCGGTGAATTCTGCCCCAAATCTGAATACATCCCTCGCTGACTGCTGATAGCCGATAGCTGATAGCTGTTCGCTACCCCGCGATCGCCCGCGCGATCTGCGCCGCGACCCGCGCATTGTTGACCAGCGCCGCGATGTTGGCTCGCTGCGAGCGTCCGCCGGTCAGTTCCAACACTTTGGCCAGCACGAAGGGCGTCACCGCCTTGCCGTGAATTCCCGCCGCCTCGGCCTGTCGCGTCGCCTCGGCGATGGCGCGTTCGGCCTCGTCATTGGGCAGCGCGTCTTCTTCCGGCACGGGCACGGTCACCAGCGTGCCGTGCTGCAACCCCAGCCGACGGCGCGCGGCGACGATGGCCGCCACCTGCTCCGGTGTATCCACCCGCTGATCCACCGGCAGGCCGCTGGAGCGGCTGTAGAAAGCGGGCAGGGTATCGGTGCCATAGCCGAGCACGGGCACGCCCTGCGTCTCCAGCACTTCCAGCGTCAGCGGCAGATCGAGGATGGACTTGGCCCCCGCGCAGACCACCGTGATCGGCGTGCGGCCCAGTTCGATCAGGTCGGCGGAGACATCTTCTGGATGGCCACGATGTACCCCGCCGATGCCGCCCGTCGCGAAGACCTCGATCCCCGCCATGTGCGCCACGATCATCGTGCCGGCGACCGTCGTCGCGCCGTGCTGCCGCAACCCCACCACGATCGGCAGGTCGCGGCGCGAGCACTTGCGCACGCCCGCCTGCCCCAGCGCGGCCAGCCGCTCGATCTGTTCGGCGCTCAGCCCCACGGTGATCTGCCCATCGAGCACGGCGATCGTGGCGGGCACGCCGCCCTGCTCGCGGATGACGCGCTCCATCGCCAGCGCGGTTTCCACGTTGGCCGGGTAGGGGAAGCCGTGCGTGATCAGCGTGGATTCCAGCGCCACGACCGGCCCACCTGCGGCCAGGGCCTCGCGCACCTCAGGAGCGAAGATCAGCGTTTCGTTCATCCCGCCACCACCTTCACCTGTACGCGCCGCTGACGCGGCCCGTCGAATTCGAAGAAAAGGATGCTCTGCGATCCGCCCAACACCAGGTCGCCATTTTCGATCGCCAGCAGCACGCTGTGCCCGATCAGCGCCGCCTTGATGTGACCGGCAGCGTCGGCGGGCGTGTCGTACTGATGCTGAAAGTCCACGCGCGTGGGCACCAGACGGCGCACTTCGGCGATCAGATCGCGGGGCGTGGCCTCGTCCAGCGCCGAGTTGATCGTCACTGCGGCGGTCGTGTGCGGGACGATCACCGCGCACAGGCCGGATTGCACGCCGCACTGACGCACGGCGTCGCGCACCTGCCCGGTGATGTCCACCAGGCCGTCGCCGGGCGGTGTGCTCAGCGAGAGTGTGATCAGCATGGGTAGTCTATCCTCTCTCCTGCTTGTTCCAACAGAGCGAGCACCTCGGCACAGGTCGGCGCATTGCGCCCCGCCCCGACGCGCTGCACCACCGCCGCGCCCATGGCGTTCGCCAGACGTGCGCACTGTCGCCGGGGCAGGCCGTGCAGCAGACCGGCGGCAAAGGCCGCGTCGAAGCAGTCGCCCGCGCCGACCGTATCGGTCACCGGGGCCGGGAAGCCGGGCACGTCCTCCGCGCCCTCCGCCGTGACCAGCGTGCAACCCGCCGCCCCCCGCTTGATCACCAGCAACTGCGGTCCGGCGGCCAGTACCGCTCGCCACGCTTCCGGCCCGCTCTGTCCTCCAGCCACCAGGGGGATTTCGTCTTCGGTCGCCAGGATCGCCGCTGCCTGCGCCACGGCCCAGTCCCTCAGGTCGGGCGCGACATAGGCCATGAAGGGGCCAGCGTCCAGCAGCACGGGCACGCCCACCTGCCGGGCACGCTCGATGGCGCGGCGGGACATGCTCACCACGCGGCGCTCGGACAGGGTGTAGCCCTGCACGAAGAGCGCGTCGGCACGGGCGATGATCCCGTCCAGGGCGGGCGGATAGGCGACATCCGGCCCCTGCCCGTAGTTGCCGATGAAGGTGTGCTCGCCAGACTGCTGATCGGTGAGCACGATCACCAGCGTCGAGGTCGAGCCGGGTTCGCGCACCACGCACGACACATCTACCCCTTCGGCGGTCAGCGCGTCCAGGATCAACGTCCCGAAGGTGTCCGCGCCCACCGCCCCCGCCGCCGAGACAGTCAGCCCCATACGACGGGCGGCGATCATGAAGTTGCCCGCGCCGCCCGGTTCGACCCGGCGCAGCGGTGTTTCCTGGTGTGCAGCGGGCTGTACCGGCAGGCGCACCGGCAGAATCACGTCCAGCACCAGGTCGCCCACAGAGACGATATGCCTGCCCATAGCCCCTCACCTGGTCGCCAGTTGATACAGCCCTTCGGCCAGATCGCGGATGTGATAGGAGGCGGTCACTTCGTCGGCGTCCAGCGTCGCCAGCGCGTCGGCGGGGAACGCGCCGATTCCGGCGTAGGCCCCGGCCATGGCGCAGGCAATCGCCCCGACCGTGTCGGCGTCGCCGGAGAGATTGGCCGCGTAGATGGCCGCCTGCTGCGGGTCGCCTTCGGCCATCACCAGCACGCCGAAGGCCGACCCCACCGTCTCCGGCACCGACAGCGACGTGCCGATCACGTCGTAGAGTTCGCGCAGGCGGGCGCGCGGCTCAGCCGGTCGGCGGGCGATCTCGACGGCCATCTGAATGCGCCGCGCCACCGACGGCCCCAGCCACGAACGTCCCTGGCTCCGCCCCATCTCCGCGCCCAGCACCCCCGCTGCCACCATCGCGTCCAGCGTCGCGCCGTCGGTCAGCGCCACGGCGATCGCCGCCGCCACCGCGCACGCGCCGGAGATGGCGACGTTGGTGTTGTGCGTGGGGATACAGGCGGTCACCGCGTCGGCGACCGCACCCAGCGGATCGCCGGGATGCAGCAGGCCCACCGGCGAGATGCGCATGGCCGCGCCGTTGGTGTCGCCCCAGGTGCCGGTGAGGTGCGGGTCTTCGCCGCGCTTGAGCGCCTGCACGCCGCGCCGCGTGCTGGGGCCGACGTAGGGCGACGTGTCGCCGCCCACGCGGTCGTACCAGGCGACGATCGCCTCGACGACGGCTTCCAGCGTTACCCCGCCATGCGCGATGAAGGCGCGCGCCAGTGAGAACGCCTGCTCGGAATCGTCGGTGATGCGCCCGGCGGGCAGTCCGGCGTGCACCGGATGGTCGGGCGGGGCGGGGCGCAATGCCGTGATCCACCCGCCGTAGGCTGCCCAGGTATGCTCGAAATCGAAGTAGGCGGGCATCCCCCAGGCATCGCCCAACGCCTGCCCATATAGCCCGCCCAGAATCTTGTCTTTGAGCGCCAACAGAAACTCCTTTCCGTCCGTCTGTCCCTTGTTACGCGCGTCTTCCAGCTCCCAGTGTCCTGTCATGGGTGCGTGCAAAATGTGTCAGGCAGTCTGCGCGCTCCGGTTTACCTCACCCCCATTCGGCGCTAACGCGCCTCCCTGCCCCCTCTCTCCAGTCTAGGCTGGAGAGGGGGCAAGCCGAGCGAAGC
>DDBP01000038.1:5170-9984 GCA_002332795.1 Anaerolineales bacterium UBA2029
CGCTTGCTCTAGCCCTGTCCGCCCACGAACCCCGCGGCGCAGTCGCGGGGGAGAGGGGAAACAGGGGTGAGGGCCTTTCAGGAAGTTGCCGCCGCCCGGCGACGCTCCTGATGCAGATACAGACCGCCGAGCCGCAGCCAGATCGCCGCCGCAGCGACCAGCCCCAGCGCAAAACCCAGCGGCAGCGAAGCATCTTCCAGCGGCGTGGTCTTGAGATAGAACATGAACAGCAGCCCCAGGTAGAGCCACAGCGACAGGGCCGAGGTGATCGCGCTGCGGCGCACATGGCGACCGATGCGCTCCACGTCTACCATGAAGGGCAGGTTGATGACGATCAGCGCCAGCGACAGCACGCCGATCAACGACGCCGTCACGAAGACGCGGCTATTGCGGATATCCGCCCCCAGCTCCCTGAAGACGCTTTCGCCCGGCCCCCACTGTGTGCCCAGGCTCTTGAAGCCATCCGGCGACGAGAACATGCTGATGGCGATGATCACGCCGAACACGGCGATCATGGCCATGAACATGTGCAGCACGCTGATCCACTGAATGGCCCGCCAGAAGGAGGCATCGAACTTCTCGCCCTCCGCCGAGCGCAGTTGGCGCACACGCACCGTGAGTTGATTCTGCAGGGCGTAGATCACCAGCGCCATCACCGTCGCCATGTAGGGCAGCATTTGCGGCAGTTGCGAGGGGATGTCCAGCGACCCCACCCGGTTGGAGAGCGCGTCGAAGAAGCCGAAGATGAGCGAGGCTAAGCCCGTGCCAATGGGATTGCCGCCGCCCAGGTAGGGCGTCGCCAGGGCGATGAAGCCGCGTCCGGCGGTCATGTTGGCCTGGAAGAAGGTCAGGTAGCCCATGCTCATGTGAATGCCACCCAGCCCGGCCAGGATGCCGCTGAGCACCAGCGCCAGATAGCGCACCCGCACCACGCGGATGCCTACCGAGGCCGCCGCCTGCGGGTTGTGGCCCACCGCGCGCAGGTGAATGCCGGTCGGCGTGCGGTACAGGAAGTACCACACCAGCCCGACAGCGATGAAGGCGATCCACGTCATCACGCTCTGATTGTCAAAGATGCCGAAGAAGAAAGACACTACCGGAATCCTGTCCAGGAAGTCCGGCAGTTGGATGAAGGGCATCTTCAGGCTATCCAGGCTACCCTTGGTGTTGCCGCGGTCGCCAGTCAATTCGTACATCACCGCGACCGTGCCCGCCTGCCCCAGGAAGTTGATGGCAATGCCGGAGAGGATCAGGTTGGCCTTCAGCTTGAGATGGAAGAACCCCAACAGCAGCGCTGTGAGGATGCCCATCAACACGCCCATGGCCAGCCCCAGCCAGGGGCCGATCGCCTCACCGGTCGCTGTCCCCCACCATTGCTGGGCGTAGGCGCTGAAAGCCACGCCCGTGAAGGCAGAGATGAGCATCGTCCCTTCCAGGCCGATGTTGATCACGCCCGCGCGGTCGGAGATCAGCGCGCCGAGCGACGGCAGCAGGATCGGCGTCGTCACGCGCAGGATGGAGGCCAGGAACGCCGAACTGAAAATCCCCTCCAGGACGTTTTGAAACAGGCTGTTATCCACCTGCCACCTCCTTGGCTGGAGTCCCTTCCGTCACTTTGTCCTTCTCCAGTAGCTCCAGTTCCACCGTCCCGCGTCGCCGGATGCGCCGTCGTTGCAGGAACGAGACCAGCGCCTCCGCGGTGATCAGCAGGATGACCACCGCCTGAATGATGCGCACCACTTCCTGGCTGATGTTGGCGTCGCGCTCCATCACCTGTGCGCCGGTGCGCAGGTAGGCGTAGAGCAGGCCGGTGAAGGGCACCACCAGCGGGTTGTTGCGCGCCAGCAGCGCCACCACCACGCCTTCGAAGGCCAGGCCGAGCGAAATGTTGAGGATCAGCTTGCGGTGCACGCCCATCGCCAGGTGCGCGCCCGCCAGCCCGGCCACCGCCCCGCTGATGGCCATCGCCAGCATGATGGTGCGGCGCGTGTTGACGCCACCGTAGGCGGCGAACTTGATGTTCGCGCCGATCATGCGAATTTCGTAGCCGATGGGCGTGCGCTGAATCAGCAGCCAGGTGAAGATCACCAGGCCGATCAGCAGGTAGACGGCGATCGTCAGTTGGTCGCCGCTGATGTCCACCATGGGGGTCAACAGACCGTTGGGCGGAATCCAGTCGGACGCAATGTAACCGGCGTCGGCGGGTTTGAGCTGCCAGGTGAGCACCATCTCATAGAAACGGGTGGCGATGGTGTTCAGCATCAGCGTGGAGACCAGTTCGTTCGCGCCCAGATAGGCTTTGAGCACACCGGGCAACAGTCCCCACAGGAAGCCCGCCGTCGCCGCCGAGAGCAGCGCGATGGGCACCAGCAACGCCTTGGGCGCATCCCCGAACGACAGCCCGATCACGCCCGATACCAGCGCGCCGAAATAGAGCTGCCCTTCGGCGCCCAGGCTGAACTGTTCGGCGCGGAAGACGATGGCAATCGCCAGGCCGAGCATGATCAGCGTCAGCGCGTCGCGCACCCAGATCAGCCAGCGGTTGAGGCGGCTCAGCGGGCCGAGCAGGAAAGCATCGTAGGCCTTGTTGGTCGCCTTGAACGTCTCGCTGAGCTTCAAAGCGGTCGTCAGGGGTTCGGGCTGCACCCGCACCGTGTAAATGCCGTCCGCGGGTAGGGTGATGTTCTGGATCACCGCGTCGCGCGTGCTCTTCAGTTCGCCGGGGAAGAGCGCTACCTGTTCAGGCGAGGCGTCGTTGTTCGCGCCGATCTCCGTGCCGTCCGGCGCGATGAGCATCACCTGCACGTCCACGTCCGTATTGGGGCGCGCGGCATAGGCCAGCACCGAGATCGTGTCGCCCGCCTTGCCGATGAAATCGTACTGCGCCTGCTTGAGCGGTTCGGCAGCCTTCGGCGCGTTGAACGTGTCACCGACGGGCGGGCTGTTGTAGGACAGGCCAACCGGCGGTTTGGCGTCGGAGAGCAGCGTCACGCCAAACGCGCCCGGTACGCCCACGCTCGCGCCTTCTGGCTCCACCACGATGGTATACAGGCCGTCGGCGGGCAGGGCGAAGTCTTTGATCACCGCGTCCTGTTCGCTCTTGAGATATTCGTCGTACTGCCGCAGGAAGCGCCGCGTGGCCTCGTTGGCGCTGACGAGCACCGTCCCATCCGGCCCCAGCAATGACACCTGCAGGTCAGGCCCCCCTTCCGCTTCGGCGGCGTAGGCCAGGATGGTCACCTCGTGGCCCGCACCGCCCGCGAAGGTGTATTCCGCCCTGGTCAGCGGCTGAGCGTCGGCGGGGTTGTTGAGTTCTCCCGTCAGCGAATCGCCATAGCTCAGGTCGAGCGGTGATGCCGCCTCGGAGCGCACGCTCACGCGGAATTCGCCCTGCGTGAAGCGGTTGGCCGCGTCCAGGTTGAAGAAAGCGGTCATCAGGTAGCCGAAGACCAGCGCGACGGCCACCGTCAGCAACACGCGCAACGTATCAACGCGCAACTGCACCACCAGGAGCAGCACGCTGATGCCTACCAGCACATTGACCAGAAAGATGCTCTGATAGTTGGGCGCGGCCTGGATGGCGTCCCACATCTCGGTGGGCGACATGCTCGTGCTCAGGCCGTAGGTCTTGAAACTGACCAGCAACAGCACCAGCAGACCGCAGACCGTCCCGACGCCGTACAACCACGACAGACGGGAGAGAAACGAGCGGCCTGCCTGCGCGCTGGCTTTGGACGAAACCCGTGAGGTCATTGATACCGCTCCATTTCTTCGGCGGGCTGCCGTTCTGCGCCCAGCATATACAGGCCCAGTTGCTCTTCGGTCAGGTCGGGGGTGTTGGGCAGGATCGCCACGATCTCGCCGTTGTGCATGACCATGATTCGATCGGAGAGCTTCATCACTTCCTGCAAATCCGCCGAGACCAGCAGGATCGCCAGGCCATTGGTGCGCTGATCCACCAGTTGCTGGTGAATGTACTCGATCGCACCGATGTCTACGCCGCGGGTGGGCTGCGCCGCAATGAGCAGCCGTGGCGACGAGGACAGTTCGCGGGCCAGCACCACCTTCTGCATGTTGCCGCCCGATAGCGATGCCACGGGCAGGTCACCGCTGGGAGCCAGGATGTTGAAACGCTGGATCAGTTCCTGACCGTTGGTGCGCACCGCGCCCAGGTCGAGCAAGGCCGTGCGGGTGAAGGGCGGGCGGTAGTAGCGATCCACGATCAGGTTGTCGGCGATGGAAGCCATCACCGCCACGCCGTTGGTCAGGCGGTCTTCGGGGATGTGCGCCACGCGCGCCTCGCGCACCTTACGCGGGCCATAGCCCAGCACCGCTTTGCCGTCCACGTAGGCTTCGCCCGCCGTCGCCGGACGCAGACCGGTGAGCACCTCGACCAGTTCGGTCTGCCCGTTGCCTTCCACGCCGGCCACGCCCAGGATTTCGGACTCGTAGACGTTGAAGGTGGCATTGTGTAGCAACGTGCGCCCCGTCGGGCTGACGTAGGTGAGACCGCGCACCTGCAGGACAGGTTTGCCGCGCTGCACCGGCGGCTTATCTACCTGCATGAAGACCTCGCGGCCCACCATCATCCGCGCCAGTTCGGGGATGCTCGTCTCCGCGGTGACCACCGTGCCGATCTTGCGGGCGTCGCGCATCACCGTGACGCGGTCGGAGATTTCCATCACTTCGCGCAGCTTGTGCGTGATGAAGATGACCGTCTTGCCTTCTTTCACCAGGTTGCGGATGGCGGCGAAGAGGTCTTGCGTCTCGCGCGGGGTGAGCACCGCCGTCGGCTCGTCGAGGATCAGAATCTC
>DDBP01000038.1:10086-10307 GCA_002332795.1 Anaerolineales bacterium UBA2029
CGTCGAGGATCAGAATCTCCGCGCCGCGATAGAGCGCCTTGAGGATTTCCACGCGCTGCCGCATCCCGACGGGCACCGTGTCCACCCGCGCCGTCGGGTCTACGAACAGACCGTACTGGCGCGAGAGTTCTTCCGTGTCGCGGATGGCCTTCTGGCGGTCGAGCGCCAGCCCGCGCGCCCGCACCGACTCGCGCCCCAGGGCGATGTTCTCGGCGATGGTG
>DDBP01000337.1 GCA_002332795.1 Anaerolineales bacterium UBA2029
CGGGCGGGTGGGGGCCGGGCGCGGACGCCGGGGCGTCGCAGCCGCGTACCCGCTGCGCGCCCGGTCATACTGCTGCCGCAGCGCTGGTTCGCGCAGCACGTCATAGGCCGCGTTGACGCGCTGCAACTGGCGCGTGGCCCACTCGGCGCGATCGGGATTCAGGTCGGGGTGCAGTTCGCGCACGCACTGACGGTACGCCTGGCGGATTTCTTCCAGCGAGGCGTCGGGAGATACGCCCAGGATAGCGTAGTAGTCTTGCTGGGGATCGTAGGCGACCTTGCGGCGCATTCGCGTTTTCTTCTGTCTGTCGGGCTGCTTCTGCCTGGCCAGTGTGCTGCGATTATACTCGATTGCGCCCTGCCCTGGCGCACAACTTTTGTGCCCCGCCCGCGTACAGTGATTCAGGCGCAACGGATAGAGAGCACTTGCGGAGAAAGACTATGTGCGGCACCTGCCATCCCGGCTCACGCTCTTTCATCGGACTGATCTTGCTGGCGCTGGGCGCGCTGCTTTTCCTCGGCTCTGGTGTGTGGTGGACGCTGTTCATCCTGGTACCCGGCCTGTTGTTGCTGCTGCCAGCCTGGTATGGCGGAGCGGTGGGAGCGGCCATTTTTGCTATCCCAGGGATGCTGGTGCTGGGGACAGGCGCGCTGCTGGCGGTGATGGGCTTCACAGGCCTGTGGCATAGCTGGGCCTACGCCTGGACGCTTTACGGGGCGTTCCTGGGCCTGGCCTTCATGCTGATGGGCCTGCGCCTGCCCGATCCCTCGCTCTATGCCGTCGGGGGGTGGTTCGTGCGCATCAGCCTGATCGCCTGCGCTCTCTTGGCTTTCTTCTTCGAGGTAGTGCTGGGCATCGGGGGGCTGAGCGTGCCGGGCGGTCCGTTGCTGCTCCTCATCCTGGGGCTGGCGCTGTTGCTCTATGGCCGGGCAGGGCGGGCACTGTTCGAGCCGCCCGCAGCGTGGACGGGCGTGGAAAAAGCCAGGCGCAAGCGCGACGATGATGTTCCCTTCCGTGGGCCGATCGTCTATGGGACGCGCGTGCGCTCGCACGGCGGGGAAGAGCTGCTCCGCTCCAGCCGCGAACGCCCCCACGAACATGAGTAAGAAAACAAGCGCCGCTCAGAGCGACTCTGGCGGCGCTTTCAGTTGGCGGGGAGGACAGGATTCGAACCTGCGAACCGGTTTTAAAGACCGGTTAACCGCTTAGCAGGCGGCCCCAATCGACCACTCTGGCACCTCCCCACGAGGTGTAGGCAATTCTGGCGGAGGGAGAGGGATTCGAACCCCCGGAGACGTATAACGCCTCAGTGGTTTTCAAGACCACCGCCTTAAACCACTCGGCCATCCCTCCGGGTTGCCTCCCGACGGACAAGCCCCTCCGAGGCGGGTACAGTATAGCATGTTCGTCCCTGCCGGTCAACGATGATTTGAGCGAGAATCTCTAGATATTTGACGAAGTGCGCAAGTCCTGGTATGATGAGAACGTTCTCACGCAAACGCATGCAGTTCTTGTGTCGGGACGACTGGCAGGCACATGAGCGCCTTTCGTTGGAGTCACTGCCATTATGGAACTCGATAGACGTTATCTGGGAACGGTGAAGAGTTTTAACATGTACGGGGGAACGGGCACGATTGCCTTGCCCGATGGGCGCGAGGTCATGGTTCGCTACTCGGCCATTCGCGGCAAGGGTGTCCGTACGTTGCGCGAAGGAGCGCTGGTGTCTTTCCTGCTGGAACAGACCCGGCGCGGGCTATACGCTGTGTGTGTGCAGGAAGAACCTGCCGAAAACTGACGCCTTCTCCTCGCGCTGCTGTACTCTGACCACTGTCCTCCTGGCGCGGTCTGTCTGAGCCGACAAGACCGTCTTTTGGCATGTGCCGGGCCGTGCAGGCCGGCCTATCAGACACGCCAGCGATCGTCACTTCCCCTGTGCATTCACCCTGATACTGGACGAAGTCCGGGCAAGACTTCGTTTAAGTGACGTTTGTTTGAATCACGTCCGACATTTAGCCAGGGACGCGCTGCGTCCCTAGAGGAGTTTGTCACGCATGATACCGAACGGTAAGTTGCGCATCCTGCCCCTGGGAGGGCTGGGTGAAATCGGCAAGAACATGATGCTGATCCAGTATGGTCGGGAAGGCATCATCATAGACACGGGCATCATGTTCCCCGAAAACGACATGCTGGGGATCGACTACATCATCCCCGATTTTCAATATGTGGTAGACCAGATGGCCCAGGGAAACCTGGTCGTTCACGGCATCATCGTCACGCACGGACACGAAGATCACACGGGAGCCATCGGGCACGTGCTCGATGCGATCCCCGTGCCTGTCTACGCCACGGCCCTGACGGCGGGCCTGCTCGAAATCAAGATGCTGCAGTTCGGTCACGCCGATCATCCGCTGCACGTCTTCAAGGCGGGCGACGTGTTGACGCTGGGGCCGTTCACCGTCGAGACGTTTCACGTGTGCCACAGCATCCCCGACGGGGTGGGGCTGGGCATCAACACGCCCATTGGCCTGGTGGTGCACTCCAGCGACTTCAAGTTCGACCACACACCGGTAGACGGCTGGCCGCCCGACTTCGCCAAGCTGGCCGAATTCGCGCAGCGCGGCGTGCTGGCCCTGCTCTCCGACAGCACCAACGCCGACCAGGAAGGCTGGACGCCCTCCGAAGCGGTGATTGACAAGGCGTTCGACCAGGTCTTTGCGCAGGCGCAGGGCCGCATCATCGTCGCTACCTTCGCCTCGCTCATCTCGCGCATTCAGCAGGTGGCGCAGGCCGCGCAGCGACACAACCGCAAGATGGCCATCGCCGGGCACAGCATGACCGAATACATCAAGGTTGCCACGAAGCTCGGCTACCTGAACCTGCCCAAAGACCTGCTGGTGCCGGTGGATCGCGCCAACAAGATGCCCCCTCACGAAGTCGTCATCATGGCGACGGGTACGCAGGGCGAGCCGTCGGCAGTACTGGGGCGGCTGGCCTGGGGGCAACATCGTCAGCTCGAAATCGAGCGTGGCGACACGGTGATCATGTCGGCGCACCCCATCCCCGGCAACGAAGAACTGGTGCACCGCACCATCAACAAGCTCATTCAGCGCGGGGCGCATGTCATCTACCATCCCATCGCTCAGGTGCACGTCTCCGGCCATGCCCGCCGCGAAGAACTCAAGCTGCTGATCAACATGCTGCGGCCCAAGTTCTTCATCCCGGTGCATGGCGAACTGCGTCACCTGACACAGCACAGCCTGCTGGCGCAGGAACTGGGCATCCCGCCGCAGAATATCGCCGTGGTGGAAAACGGCACCGAGATTTTCCTGACCCCCGATCGCCTGGAAGTCGGCGAGCGGGTGCCGGGCGGCTACGTCTTCGTGGACGGCAAGGGTGTGGGCGATGTCGGGCCGATTGTCATGCGCGACCGCGAATCGCTGGGGCGCGACGGTTTCGTGAGCGTGCTGGTGCTCATCGATCCCCACACGCGCGAACTGCTGGAGCCGCCGGAGATCATCTCGCGCGGATTCGTCTTCTGGCGCGACGCGACAGAACTGATGATCATGGCCCAGGAGCTGATCGCCGAGGTGGTGCGCACGCACAAACAGGGCAACCTGACCCTGGCCATTCAGGACGCGCTCGCCAAGCTGTTCTATACCGAGACCAAGCGCCGCCCCATGACTTTCGCCTTCGTGCGCGAGGTGCGGGGCGAGGTGGTGCCCGTGTGAGTTGCCCACCCTGCGGGCCGGTTGCATAATATCGGTGGTGACATTACACTAAGCGCGCTGTGCTGATCCTGCTGTGCCACCAGCGAAGGAGTGAGCGTGCGTCTGTCCAACTTCCACCGAGACCGTCGCCTGGGGGCAGGGGTGCTGCTGGCCCTGGTCGCGCTGATGCTGCTGACAGGCTGCGGCGGATCGTCGTCGAATGCCTCCAGCGCCGGCAAGATTGACACGCCGGGCGCTCCCCAGGAAGCCGCGCGCCTGTCCGCACCTACTGAAGAACCCCTGGCCGCCCGCGTGAACGGCGAACCGATCACGCTGGCGGCTTTTGTGCGCGAGCGCGAGCGCCGGGCGCTGGGGCGCTCCGCCCAACCGGCCACGCAGGAAGTCTTCGATACCGAAGTGCTCTCGGCAATGATCGATCAGGTGCTGATTAACCAGGCGGCGGCCAGCCTGGGCATCACCGTCACCGACGCCGAGATTGACGCCGAGATCGCCGTGCAGTCCGAACTGGCTGCCGCCAGCGGTACCACTCTGGAAACCATCGTCGCCGCGCAACTGTACACCATGGACGAGTACCGCGCCGTGATCCGCGACATGCTCACCGTGCAGAAAGTCAGCGAGGTCGTGGCCAACGTCTCGCCCTATGCCGAGCAGGTGCACGCGCGGCACATCCTGGTCGCGGACGAGGCCACGGCGCGCGATCTGATCGCGCAGCTTCAGGCGGGCGCGGACTTCGCCCAACTGGCGACGCAGTACTCGCTCGATAGCTCCACCGCGCGGTTGGGCGGCGATCTCGATTGGGTGAGTCAGGGCGATCTGCTGCAGCCGGAAGTCGAGCGGGCCATCTTCGCGCTGGCTCCAGGCGAGCTGGCCCCTTACCCGGTGCAGAGCAGCCTGGGCTATCACGTGGTGCAGACGCTGGAGCGCGTGCAGGATCGTCCCCTGTCACCAGCGGCGCTGGCCGAAAAGCGCCAGAACGCCTTCCTGGCCTGGCTGGAAGGGCAGCGACAGCTTGCCCATATCGAGCGGTTCGTCGGCACGGTCGTCAGCCCGGCGGGCTGAAGGGGAGAGTAGACAGATGGGCCGGGGAGCAAACCTGTTCTTCAACACCGTGACGATCCTCTTCCTGATCCTGACGTTTATCGTGGCCGTCATGGTGCTGGCCATAGCTGGTGACGTGATGGAAGCGCCGCTGCTGGCCCCAGAAGATACGCTGCCTCCGCCCACCATCGCCAACCCGCCCACGCTGACGCCCTCCCCTGTTCCCAGCCCGCTATTCACAGTCACCCCGCCGGATACGGGGTCGTGACGCCGGCTGCCACACACCGAGGAGAGACGCCATGAATCGGATGCTGAACGGTTGCTTCAATGTGATGACGGTGATCTTCCTGCTGGCGACGCTGGCGGTGATCGTCGCAGTCGCCGCCATTGCCGGAGACCGGCTGGAGCCGCCCATCCTCAAGCCCAAAGAAGTAGCCGTCATCCCGACCGTGGCGGTCCTCTATTCGCCGACGCCCAAACCCACCTGGACGCCCTCGGTGACGCCGTTGCCGTCGCCAACCTTCACTGGCACACCGACCAACACGCCCACGCCGACGTTGCCGCCCACGGATACCCTGACGCCGACGGCGACGGATACCCCAACCGTCACGCCCACCTTCACCGCGTCGCCGACGTTCACGCTCTCGCCGACCAATACGCTGGTGCCGCCGACGGCCACCTTCACGCCGACCTATACGCTGACACCTTCCGAGACACCTACCTTCACGCCCTCGCCCACCGGCCCGACGGCCACGCCGACTTCGCAATATGCCTTCATGTTGCAGCCGGGGTCGCTGATCCTGCGCGACAACTTCGGCAACGCGGCGGGTTGCAACTGGCAGGGCATGGCCGGTCAGGTGACGACCGACCGCGGTGAACCGGTGCTGGGCGTGCAGGTGCGCGTCAAGGGGCCGGGCGTCGAACTGGCGACGCTCAGCGGTACGGCGCCGTTCTACGGGCCGTCGGGGTGGGAAATCAAAGTGGCCGACGCACCGGTCACCGGTCGCTACGAGATATCCCTGTGGGTGACCGGCCAGCAGGCGTCGCCGACCGTGGAGATCGTCTTCCCCGGCGTGTGCCAGCAAAACCTGGCCACGCTCAACTTCATTCAGATACGCCAGCCCTGACCGCGCAGCTTCGACCGGCAGGGTCAGGGCGGTCAGTTCAGTCAGGCGGGGGTCATGGCGCAGCGGCGCTCTTTCTGGACCGGGTTGTTCGATGCCATCACCGTGCTCTTCGTCTGCCTGACCGTGGCGGCGATCGCGCTGGTGGTGCTGATCCTGGACAATCCTCAGACGCCGCTTAACCCCTTTCCCCCGCCGACCGTCGCGCCGATCCTGCAACTGCCGACATTGACCCCTTCGGCAACGCCCACTGCCACGCCGACGGCCACCTTCAC
>DDBP01000335.1 GCA_002332795.1 Anaerolineales bacterium UBA2029
CGCCATGGCCTGGTGCCAGAAGTCCAGGTCGCCGCGATAGTTGATCTCCCAGGCGATGCCGTTGCGCGGGAACAGGGCCTCGTCGGTGATGGGCGATCCCGGCGTGTCCTTGCCCATGCCGGTGGCGTTGATGACGATGCTGCCGTCGGGCAGGCTTTCCATCAGTTCGCTGTTGCGTTGGGGGTCAGCCGTCTGCACGTAGACGAATTCGATATCGGTCTCCAGGCTTTCGACCATGGCCTGGAGCTTATGCAGGCGCTCTGCCGAACGATTGGTGACGATGATCCGTTCGGGCCGGTCGGCGCGATTCTTCTTCATGATGAAGTGCAGCGCGATGGCCTTGCCCGATCCGCCTGCGCCGAAGCACAACACGTGCCCGCCGGTGCGCCCGAAGTAGCCTTCTCCGGTGATGGCGTCCAGGCTGAGGCCAGCGGTCAGGGGGTCCTTGGCATGGCCCCACAGCTTGCCGTCGCGCTTGGAGATGCTCGAAATCTCACCGGTGAGCAGCGCGGACGAATGCAGTTCGTCGAACATGTCGCGCGCCGCTTCGAGCAGATCGATCTTGTGCGTGGTCACCAGCGCGCCGAGGGAGAGCGGATCGTACTTGATCTGCGCGACGGTCTGCCGGTAGGCTTCTGGCCTGTCATGGATGGGGTGATCGATCCCTTCGATGACAATTTCCGGACGCCCGATGGCTGCCATCCAGCGCGGGAAAACCTTCATGATGGACGACTGCCGCGTCGTCACACCCACGAAGTAGAACGTCGGAACCGTTTTGGTCACGACCCGATAGTTTGTCTGACTCATGCCATGCTCCTGTCGGTACGAGCGATATCACCTGGTGCTAGGATCGCTGTTCCGGAGACAACCAGCGGGGGTTGTCCACGATGTGCGGTTGACCGTCGCGCTCCACTACCAGTTTGCGGAAGCCCTGGGTTTCAATCGTCCGATAGTCGTGACCGGCATGACCCGGATAGACGAAGAAGGTCACCAGGTCTTCGGTGAGGCTGGTATTGACCGAACGGTGCGCCCAACGCGGGGGCACGTACAGCACCGTATTGGGGCGCAGTGGCTCCACCGCCCATTCACCTTCTGGCGTTTCCATCACCATCATCCCCTGGCCCTTGAGGCAATAGTACACCTCGGCAGTCTCCAGGACGGTATGAAAGTGCCCCTTGGTCATGTAGTACTCGTCACCGACCTTGCCGGGGTGCACGATGGACAGGCCGTGCAGCAGTTCACCGGCCACCTCAGGGCGCTTGATCTCGTACACCTCATAGAGCAGCGCGTCTTCCCTGGCCAGCAGCGCATCGTAGGCGGCCTGATCGAGGAATTGCCCCTTCATGGACGACAGGCGGCGCTGAATGTGATTGTCGTAATGACTCAGGATCGCGTCGGCGATGCAAACCTCGAAGGTGAATGGCACGCTTTTCATCAGGTTTTTCTCCTTGAATCTGCCACGCATGGGGAAGGGCGGTATTTCCGGCACGCCGCCCTATCCCAGAATCTCCCGCAGGTAGACGGGGCGCTCTTCCAGGAAGGACCTGGTGGCCGCCAGCACGCCGGCGACCGCCCACCGACCTTCCTGCCCTCCCACTTTGGGGCGAGCGCCCTTCAGGATGCAGTCTACGAAATGCTCCATCTCGCGGATGTAGCCCCACTCGAAACGCTGCGGCCAGGTGCGGTAGATGGGGGTGATCAGGCCCTGATCGCGGTTGGTGCAGACGACGACCGCCTGCCCTTTCAACTCGCCGATCTGCATGATGCCCTTTTCGCCCACGATCTCCACGCGGGCGTCGTAGCCGTAGTCGCAGGGGCACACGCCGGAGATGCTGCCCAGGCCGCCGTTCTCGAAGCGGATATTGACCAGGGCGTTGTCGTAGAAATGCTCAGTATCAACGCCGCGCGCCTTGCCCTTGAAGTTGGCCACTTCCACATAGACGCGCTGATAGTCCGACCCCATCAGCCAGCGCACGCAGTCCCAGTCGTGACTGTTGACCTCGGCCAGCATCCCGTTGGACGTTTTGAGGTCGCGTGCCCAGGCCGGAGGCAGGCCCGGCCCATGCGTCAGCGATTTGATCAGCATGGGCTGCCCGATTTCGCCAGCCTCGATGCGTTGTGCCGCCGCCACGAATTCCGGATCGAAGCGGCGCATGAAACCCAACTGCAGGATCACGCCGTTGGCTTCGGCGGCGGCGATGATCGCGTCGCACTCGGCCAGGTTGAGCGCCATCGGCTTTTCCAGCAGGATGTGCTTGCCCGCATTGGCGGCGGTCACCGCCAGTTGCTTGTGGGTGAAAGTCGGTGTAGTGATGACCACCGCGTCGAAAGCTACCGACTCCAGCGCTTCTTCCAGCGCGGCGAAGCGCTTCTCAATGCCGAACTGTTCCCCCGCCTCCTCGCGCGCCCTGGGATCGGGGTCTACCAGGGCGACAAGCTGCGCAGGAGGCACATGATTGACCAGCGAGTTGGCGTGCACTCTGGCGACTCGTCCTGCTCCTACCAGGCACACCCGTACCGAAGATGACATCCATGCACTCCTCTAGCTGTGCGACACCACGAACAGAGATGACCCTGAACAAGGCAGTGTCTTCACACTACCCCCACTCACAACAAAATGGACAGACCGCCGTCAACGGACAGGGCCTGACCGGTGCACCAGGCGCTGTCGTCCGAAGCCAGGAACAGCACCGCCCCGGCGATGTCGAGCGGCTGTCCCAGGCGACCCAGGGGCGCTTGCGCGGCAAGCTGACGACGTTGCTCTTCTGTGGGCACGGCTTCGAGCAGCATATCGGTGACCACCGGCCCAGGGCAGACGGCGTTCACGCGGATGCCGTCAGGGGCCAGCTCCACGGCCATGGCCCGCGTCAGGGCGATGACAGCGCCCTTGGCTGCGCTATAGGCGGCGTGTCCGGGTTCGCCCACCACCCCCGCCTTCGAGGCAACGTGTACGATGCTGCCCTGACCGCGCGCCCGCATATGGCGGACTGCCGCCTGGGAGGGGAACACCGTGCCCAGCACGTTGATGCGGAACATGCGCTGCCACAGGTCTTCGCTCTCGTCGGTGAAGGGGGCTTTTTCGTGCGCTCCGGCGTTGTTGACCAGCACGTCCACGCGCCCGAAACGCTCGATCACCTGGGCGATCAGCGCTTCGGCCTGATCGCGCTGTGCCACGTCTGCGCCGATGAAGTCTACCCGCGCGCCCTGTTGCCGCAATTCCTGCGCGACCTGCTGTCCGCGCGCCTGATTCCTGGCCGAGAAGACGACCTGCGCGCCTTCGTCCACAAATCGCTGCACGATCGCCAGGCCGATCCCCCGGCTGCCGCCGGTGACGACCACCACGGCGTCCTGGAAGCGTTGGCTCATAGTGCCCCCCTCGCTTCGGCTATGCCCCAAACCGGCGACGACGCCACTGATCGAAGACCACCACCACGACGATGATGGTGCCCTGGATGATGCGCTGGTAGAAGTCGCTCACGTTCAGCAGGTTGAGGCCGTTGCCGATGACGCCAATGGTCAATGCGCCGATGATCGAGCCGAACACGCCACCTTCGCCACCGAACAGGTTGGTGCCGCCGATCACCACCGAGGCGATGGAGTTCAGATTCTCCTCGCCGGCCATCAGCGCGTTGGCGGAGTTGAGGCGTCCGGTCAACACGAAACCGGCCAGGGCGGCCAGCAGCGCCGAGACGACATATACGCCGATCTTGGTGCGGTCAATCTTGATGCCGGAGACGCGGGCCGCTTCGCGGTTGCCACCCACGGCGAAGATGCTGCGCCCAAAGGCGGTATAGCGCAGGACGAGCCACCCCAGGAAGGTGATGCCAAGCGCAATCACGGCGGCAATGGGAATGCCCAGCCAGTCGCCAGTGCCGATGGAGACTACTTCTTTGGGCAGGTAGTTGCGGGCCTTGGGCGCATCAGAGTAATACGAAGGCACGGGCAGACCGCCTGTCACCAGCAGCGCCGCGCCGCGAAATACTTCCAGTGTGCCCAGCGTGGCGATGAAGTCCGGGATGCGGCCACGGGTGATCAGCAGCCCGTTGAGCAGGCCTGCGCCCAGGCCGATGATCAGGGCGATGATCAACCCTGGCAGGAAGTCTACCGGCCCGAACTTGATGCCCAAGACGTTGACCTGCTGTGTCATGGTCACGGCAGAGATAGAAGCTGCCAGCGCAGCAGTGGCACCTACTGAGAGATCAATACCGCCGGTCAGGATGACGAAGGTCTGGCCGATGGCGAAGATGATCAGCACCGAGGTGCGCCGCCCCACATTGACCAGGTTGCTTTCGGTCATGAAATAGGGCGTGGCCGACGCCAGATACAGGGCCAGCAGAAAAAGCGCGATCAGCGGCCCGCTCTGGATCACCAGATCGCGCAGTGACCCTCTGAAGCGCCTGAGGCGAGGGCCTTCCATTACCTGCACCCCCAACTCTTGATCCTGAGCAAGTTTCTCAGACACGAAAATCCTCCGTCCCTTCCTAACTGGCACTTCTGAGCAACAACTCTTGCGTTGCTTCACCACGCTGATAGACTGCCGTGAACTCGCCGTTGCGCATGACCAGAATGCGGTCGGCCATGGCCAGTAATTCCGGCATTTCCGAAGAGATCATGATGATGCCCACACCCTGCCTGGCGGCAAGCTGATCGAGCAAGGCGAATACTTCGGCCTTTGCGCCAACGTCTATGCCGCGCGTTGGCTCATCCACGATCAGCACTTTGGCCCCGCTCGCCAGCCAGCGAGCCAGGCACACCTTCTGCTGATTGCCGCCGCTCAGAAACTTGACCGGGCGTTTGATGATGGGCGGGCGAATGGTCAACTCCTGCACGTAGCGAGCGGCGACCCGTTCCTCCGAGCGCAAATTCAGCAGCCCCATGAAAGGCAACTGACTGACGTTGGCCAGGGTGATATTGGCGGGCAGGGCCTGCATCGGCACCAGGCTGGCCTTGCGGTCGCGCAGCAGCAGCCCGATGCCATGCTGGATCGCTTCGGTGGGACGACGGATTTTGATGGGCCGCCCCTCAATATAGATGTCACCCGCGGTGACAGGCAGCAGCCCGAAGAGCGCCTGCGCCAGTTCGGCCTGTCCGGCTCCCATCAGCCCGAAGATGCCCAGGATTTCGCCCGCGCGCACTTCGAACGACAGGTTGTGCAGGAAGGGTTCGGCGCACAGATTCTCGACGCGCAGCAGCGGTTGGCCTACCTCGACGCCCGATGTCTTGGGGTATTGTTCGCTGAGACGACGCCCGACCATCATCTTGATCAGCGTGTCAATGTCCGCCTGCTCGACGGGCAGAGTCCCCATGACCCGTCCGTCGCGCATGACGGTGACGCGCGTCCCGATGCGGCTCACCTCGTCCAGACGGTGCGAAATATAGATGATGCCAACGCCACGGCTTTGCAGGCGGCGGATGATTTCGAACAGGCGATCTACTTCGGTGTCGGACAGGGCCGAGGTGGGTTCGTCGAGCAACAGGATGCGCGGCTGTTTGGCCAGGATGCGGGCGATCTCAGTCAGTTGTTGCTCGGCCACGCTCAGGTTGCCGACGCGGGCGCGCGGATCAATGTCTACCCCCAGCGTGGCCAGACTCTCGCGGGCACGGCGATAGAGTTCGCCCCAGCGCACCAGGCCCGCGCGGTTGCGGGGCGGGTCGCCCAGGAAGATGTTCTCGGCCACAGTGAGCGAGGGCACCAGGCTGAACTCCTGGTAGACCATGCCGATGCCCAGTTTGCTGGCGCGCTCTGGGCTGTGATGGCGAATTTCTTCGCCCTGGATGATGATGCGTCCGCTATCGGCAGGTAGCGAGCCGCTGAGGATTTTCATCAGGGTGGATTTGCCCGCCCCGTTTTCGCCCAGCAGGATGTGGACTTCGCCTTCGTACAGATCGAAGTCCACGTGATCGAGCGCATGGACGCCCGGAAAGCTCTTATCTATGCGCTCCATGCGCAGCAGCGGTGTACGAGTCTCCATCGAGAATTCCTTTGTGGTGACAGCCCTACTGAGCCGTGTACCCGCCATCTACGCTCAGAATCGCGCCGGTCGCATAGGCGACCTCGTCGCTGGCCAGGAACAGGATCGCCGCGGCGATCTCCTGAGGCGTGCCCAGCCGGTTGGCCGGACGACACTGTTCCAGCCGACGCCGTGCTTCTGCCGGGTCGGCGGCGCGCTGTAGCGCTGCGCGCACCAGCGGGGTTTCGGTGGTGCCCGGACAGACGCTGTTGACGCGGATGCCGTAGTCGGCCAGGTCTACGGCACAACTGCGCGTCAGGGCGATCATCGCCCCTTTGGAGACATTGTAAACCACCTGACCTTTGATGCCGACCAGTCCAGCCTCGGAGGCGACATTGACGATCACGCCGGATTTCTGGGCGATCATCAGCGGCACGGCGTACCTGGTGCACAGAAACGCCCCGGTGACATTCACGGCCATGATGCGTTCCCAGTCGGCCAGGGAGGTCTGCGTCACGTCGCCCTGCATATAGATACCCGCGTTGTTCACCAGAACATCAACGCGCCCCCACTGGCTCTTGACCTGATCGAACAGGGCACGCACTTCATCTTCGACCGACACGTCCACGCGCACCGCCAGGACTTCGCGACCTTCGCGCCGGAGTTGCTCGACGATGGCCTGTCCCTTTTCCGGTTCGCGGTCGGCCAGGACGACGCGCGCTCCCTCGCGGGCGAAGGCGAGCAGCGCGGCCTGCCCAATGCCTTCGGCGGCTCCGGTGACGACGACAACTTTCCCCTCAAAACGCATTGTTGCGCTCCTGTGTGTTCCAAAAAGCTTCTCAAGAGAAGACGGTGAGGAGGGGGAGGCCTCCTCACCGCGGACTGCACAAAGGCCTACTTGCACTCGGCCTTGATGCCTTCCCAATCGATCTCCGGGAGGACAGGATCGGGATAGAACAGGTGAGCATTGGCCTGATAGGCGATGCGCGGGCGGATGTCGAAGGTCTGAGGCACTTCCAGACCGCAGACGATGCGCACTGCGAACTCGCCACCGAACCAACCCCAATCGGCGAAGCCGTGCGTCGTCTCGGCGATCATGCGGCCTTCCTTCAGGCGCTCCACCGATTCCGGCGTCACGTCGTTGGTGAAGATGGCCACAGTCTCGTCGCCGATGGAGACGCCGTCTTCGGCCTTCTCCAGGCGGCCCGCCGCTTCAGCGGCCAGCATAGCGCCCATGCCCATCTCGTTGGAAGCGGCCCAGATGAAGTCGAGACCGGTTGGGTTCGCCTGCAGGATGTCCTCGGCGCAGCCGATGCCCTTCTCGCGGTTCCAGTCGGCGGCGCAGGGCTTGCCCACGATCTCGATGTTGGGGAACATGCTGATGACCTCATTGAAGCCGTTCAGACGGGCGGTGGAGAAGAAGCCGCCGGCCACGCCCTCGATGATCGCGCCACGGGCGACGATCTCGGCCTTTTCCTCTTCGGTCATATCAGCGTAGAGGTTTTCCCAGAATTCGATATCCAGGTAGGTATCTTCCTCGACATCCACCATCTCGCCTTCGCCCAGCACACCAGGGCCACCGAAGTAGTCTACCACCGAGTAGGCGGTCACCTTGGCAGCCACGGTGTTGTCGAAGCCAATGTACGAGGCCACGTCGACGCCCTCGATCGGCTCCAGCAGGTTCACGATGATGACGGGGATGCCAGCTTCGTTGGCCTTCTGCAGGGCGGGCTTGATCACCTCGACCTCGATGGGCGAGACGGCGATCACGTCTACCTTGCGCTGAATGTAGTCTTCGATGATCGCCACCTGGTCGGCGAAGTCAGTGTGAGTGGCGGGGGACTGCGAGATCACCTGGACGTTGAAACCGGCTTCGTTGGCGCTGGCGGCAGAGGCTTCGAAGAAGTCAGTAGCAGTCTTGAAGACACCGGTGATGTCGGGGGGCGTCCAGCCGATGACGATGGGTTCCTGCCAGCGTTGCCCCTGGGCGTTGGCGGTGAACATCACCGGGATGCTGAGGGCAATGAGCAGCACGGCAACCAGAAGGGTTTTCTTGCGCAACATGCTAACCTCCTAAAGATTGTTGCAAGATGGTTTGCCAGACAGTCGAACAGGGTTGAACAGGTCTGCGCAGCGCGATAAAGTGCCTCCTTTCCTGAAGCGAAATGCCCGGTTGATGAGCCATCCTGATGAGAGCGATGATGACTAAGGGTTGCCTTGCAGGAGAGTGACCAGAGGACGACAACCCCGTCTGTGTACTCAGTCACAGCCGGTTGCCTGAGTGATTCGCCGATGCCGAAAGCGATCTTTTCGGGCCTCGCAAATCCTCTCCAGCCGGTTCAACTCTGGTAATCCTGTAATGTTGTTATAACAACTTTTAATGCTATTATATGCGTGAACGCGCGGCCTGTCAACCAGCCAGGACAGGAAGATTCGAGCATCAAGGGGCGATGCCGAACTATATCTTCGAGAGCCAGCACAAGGAGGTAGCTGATCATGTGGGCTGCTGTGTACTATGGACCGAACGATTTGCGTCTGGAAGAACGCCCTCTGCCGACGATTGGCCCAGACGACGTGTTGCTGAAGGTGATCAGCACGGGCATCTGTGGCACGGACCTGCGCATCCTGCACGGTGAGCACCGCAAATACCCGCCGGGGACAGTGCGCGTCCCAGGGCACGAGGTGGTGGGCGATATCGCCGAGATCGGCGCAGAAGTGGTGGGGCTTCACGTCGGTCAGCGCGTGGTGATCGCGCCCAACTTTGGCTGCGGGCATTGTCGGCAGTGTGTCTCCGGTCACAACAACCGCTGCGCCAATTACGGGGCGATTGGCATCAACATGGATGGCTCTTTCGCCGAATATGTGCGTATTCCAGGGCCGATCATCGCTCAGGGCGGGCTGATCCCGGTGGACAACCGGCTCGATCCCGCGGTGGTGGCGCTGGTCGAGCCATTCGCCTGCGTGTTGCGGGGCCAGGACCCGCTGCATATCACCCCCGGCGACGTGGTGCTGGTGATGGGGGCCGGGCCGATCGGCACCATGCACATGCTGCTGGCTCGCCTGCGCGGGGCCAGACGGGTGATCGTCAGCGACCTGATCCCCAGCCGCCTGCAACAGGTCGCCGCGCTGGGCGCTGACCGCGTCGTCAACATCGCCGAAGAAGACCTGACCGCCGCGGTGATGGAGGAGAGCAGGGGGGAAGGGGCCGATGCCATCATCGTGGCGACGGCGGCGCATCAGGCCCAGGAGCAGGCGTTGTCGCTGGCGGCCATCGGTGGGCGCATCAACTATTTTGGCGGGCTGCCCAAGGACCGACCTACGGTCACTTTCAACTCGAACCTGGTGCACTACAAAGAACTGGTGGTGACGGGCACTACTGCCTGCAGCACAGCCGATTGCTGGCGTGCGGCGGAGATTATCGGCAGCGGGCGCATCAACCTGGAGAAGCTGGTGA